>PMLH01000279.1 GCA_003159055.1 Myxococcales bacterium | reverse complement strand
AACGGCGGCTGCGACCCGCTGACGGCGTGCACGAACCTGCCGGGCAGCCGCACCTGCGGCTCGTGTCCAGCCGGCTACACCGGAACAGGTGAGACTGCCTGCATCCTTCCCTTTGTCGCCTCTGAGTTGGTTGGTCGGCCAACGGACCACTCCATCACTATCAATGTCATGGCCGGCCAGGTCCCGTTCCAGACCGTCGACGGGGGCCAAGCCCTTGATGGAGGAGCAGCAGGAACGTACCAGGCCCTCGAAGCGTACTTCGAATACGGCACCGAACCTGGCGTCTATTCGGGCAGCACCACCCCCACCGCCTTCTCCGACGGCACCATCGAGACCGTGGTCGATGGGCTGGGCCCCGACACTCGCTACCACTATCGCATGCGCTACCGGCCGACCGGTTCCACGGCGGACTTCCTGGCGGGGCGCGAGCACGCCTTCCATACCCAACGCTCGCGCACGGGCACGTTCACCTTCGCGGTACAGAGCGACTCGCACCAGGGTTATGCCTCGTTCTACAACGACCAGCTCTATCGCATCACGATGGGGAACATCGCCAGCGAACAGCCCGACTTCTTGATCGATCTCGGCGACACAGTCAGCACCGACGATACGACCGAGACCCAGGCCACGGTCCGCCAGAAATATCTCAACCAACGCACCATCTTCGATCTCGCGGCGCATTCCATGCCGGTGTTCCTGGCACTCGGCAACCACGAGAACGAAGAGGGCTGGAACCTCGACGACTTTGGCGCCGACCGTTCGCGATCGCTTCCCGTCCTCGGTGCCAATGGGCGCAAGCGCTACTTTTTGAATCCCGTGCCGGACAGCTTCTACAGCGGCAACACCGATGCCACGGTGACGGAAATCGACGGCGATCATTTGAAAGAGGACTACTACGCCTTCGAGTGGGGCAACGCCCTGTTCGTGGTCCTCGACCCCTACTGGTACACGATGAAGAAGCCCTTCATGGGGACGCTCGGAGGTGAGAAGGACGACGAGGTGGTTGGCAACCGCTGGGACTGGACGCTGGGAGATCAGCAATACCACTGGCTCAAGCAAACGCTCGAGTCGAGCACGGCGACGTTCAAGTTCGTGTTTGCGCACCAGACGACGGGTGGTTTGTCAAACTACGTTCGCGGGGGGGCGCTTGGCGCCAAGTACTGCGAGTGGGGCGGCTACGATTTCGACGGCGTCACCTGGGCCTTCGCGAGCCACCGGCCAGGATGGGAGATGCCCATCCACCAGCTCTTCGTGAAAACCAACGTGACCGCCTTCTTCCACGGCCATGACCACGTCTTCGCCAAAGAGGTGCTCGACGGCATCGTGTACCAGGAGGTCCCGCATGCGGCGAACGCGGACTACGGCGGAGGCTTCTCCACCAACCCGCAGGACTATGCCGACGGCGATCTCGTCAACAACTCAGGCCACCTCCGCGTCACGGTGGCCCCGGCAAAGGTCACCGTGGAGTACGTGCGCTCGTTCCTACCCAACGCGGGCTCGACCGACGGGGGCACGATCGACGCGGGAGACACCAATGACGAGATTTCGTACACCTATGAAATGAAGCCGTGCGAGCAGCGCGACTCGGATGGCGACGGGGCCAACGACTGCAGCGAAAATGATGGCTGCCCGGGCGATCCCAACAAGACTGCTCCGGGCGTGTGCGGATGCGGAAGACCCGATGCTGACTCTGACGGTGACCAAACGCTCGATTGCAAAGATGCGTGTCCGAACGATTCGTCCAAGGTTGCTCCCGNNTGCTCCAAGTTCATGGTGGTCCGCGTGGGGGACGGCAGCGACACTCTCGGCCTTCAGGCGACGCCCGCCTTTATCGAGGAGCGCAACCTTGACGGCGGCGCGCTGGTCAGGACGATCCCACTGCCGACCGCTGCGTCTGGCAACAATGGACCACTGACCATCTCCGGCTCGGCCCCGGTAGAAGGCACCCTGAAGCGATCCGCGAACGGGACCTTCGCTACTCTGGCCGGCTACGCCGTGTCTCCCGGCCTAGCAACGGTCGCTTACACGGCCACGTCCGCCGTGAACCGTGTGGTGGGACGCATGGCTGCTGACGGCACCGTTGACACGACCACGGCCTTCACGTCCAATGCCTTCGACGGCGGGTCATCCGGCGGCCAGGCGAACGACCGGGCTGTGGCCAGCGTCGATGGAACCGCCTTCTGGGTTGCGGGGACCGGCGCCAATAGTACCGGCGGCATCTGGTACATCCCGTTTGGCGCGACATCCGGAACGCAGATCGTCAGCAATCCCAACAGCGTACGGACCTGCGGCATCTTCAACAACCAACTCTACGGTGCGAGCAATGTGTCCTCGTACTATGGTGTCTTCACCGTTGGCAACGGCCTGCCTACGGGGAAGGCAACGGCGACACTGTTCTCGGGCTTCGCGCAGAAAACGTCACCTTCGTCCCTGGATTTCGCGGTGCTCGATCGCAACCGGGACGGTAGCGTCGACATGATCTACGTGAGTGACGATCGCACGAACGGAAGCGGGGGCATCCAGAAGTGGACTTTCAACGGCTCGCAATGGGCGCTCGTCTGTACTTTCAACCCTGGCGCGAGCACCGGCATTCGCCATCTTCTCGCCGTAGAATCTCAGGATAGCGTCACGCTCCTTGCGGGCACGACCGACTCTGGCAGCGGCGCCGGGCCCAATGCTATCGTCAAGGTCGTCGACATCGGCGGCAACACTGCCTGCAATGGCGGGTTCACGAGCATTGCGACCGCCGTCACCAATACCGCCTTCCGCGGACTTGCGCTATCGCCCGTGCCCTGACGGAAAGCCCACAAAATCAACGGCGGCCGGCGTAGACCACCCGTCGGGAAAGGGACGACTCGATCCGACAGTCTCTCCTCGAATCGCGGGCCGTCATTCTGTCAATCTCTGCCGCTTAGTGCCTATGGGTGGTACCGCTGGGATAGCGGCGTGGGGGCGCCAGCGAGCCACTCGATGCCGTGATACTCTGGGCTGGCATGAAGTGTCCCGCGTGTGGTGAGGAGAACCGCGAAGGCGCGCTCCTATGCGAGCTTTGCCAGACCCTTTTTGCCCGATCCCCCGCGCCGCTCGCCCCATCTACGCGGCCGCGGTCGCCGACGTCCAGGCCGACGGCATCTGTGCCGCCGCCATCCAACCGGGCCGACGTCCATCCACCCCAGGGCGCTGCTGCGCCGAGGACGTTCGCGCTTCCCAAGACCGAGTCGGTCAACGCCGGCCGCTCACACTGGCTGCTCGGCTTCGTGGTGCTTGGTGCAGTGGGGGCGATCCTCTTGGGCTTTCGCGTATTCCGGGACAGGAAGGCGACCGAGGGGCAGCCCGAGACCCTGGCCCAGGGGGCCTCGGTTCCCATGCCGTCGTCCGACGAGGCCGATCTGTCCGCCCAGCGCATGGTGGGAAGGTCCGGTGAGGACGCCTACGGGTACCCGGTGACCGAGCCCAATCAGCTGCGTCTTCGGGCCCTGCTGCGCCACCGGCAGCTCGCCGACCTGGACAGCGAGATCGAGAATTATCAGACCCAGTTCGAGGCCGATTTCCACAAGGAGAACTGGGTGGCCACCGCACTGGCAGCATTCCGAACCCGTGAGCCAGGGCTGCGGGCACACTTGGACGAGTGGATTCGGGCCAGACCTGCGTCCTTCGCGGCGTATGCGGCGCGCGGCGAGTACTTCCACGACCTGGGCTGGGCAGCACGCGGAACCAAGCTCGCGAGCGCGACCTCGCCGGAGCAATTCAGGGACATGGAGCAGCACCACAGGCTTGCCCGCGCGGACTACGAGAAGGCAATCTCGCTGCACCCCAAGCTGGTGGCGGCCTACCAGGGCCTGATCGGGATCGGCTCGGCCGATTCGGTCCCCGACAAACTGATGGATCGCTGGCTGTCCCAGGCACTGGTCGCGTGCCCGGACTGCTTTTACGTGCGAACCGTGTACTTGCGCGGACTGCAACCACGCTGGGGCGGAAATTATCAAGCGATGGAGAGCTTCGCTGCCGAGGCCGTTCGCCAGTCGAACAACCCGCGCATGCGGGTACTGGCCGGGTTCGCGGCCGAGGATCAGTGCCAGGTCGCCAGCGATGACGACGGTCAGAAGGCCCTCACGCTGTGCAACCAAGCGCTGGAACACGGCGACTCCGCGCATTTCTTCGCCCTGCGGGGTCTGGTGCGCGGCAACCTGAAAGACACGGCCGGCGCCATCCAGGACTACGACCGGGCGCTCGACATCTCGCCCCAGCACGTGGAGGCCATGGCCCGAAGGGGCGGCAAACTCGCAGAGAGCAAGGAATGGGACCGGGCCGAGCGAGATCTTCTGCTGGCGCATCGGCTGAATCCGTACGACGACAAGCACGACAAGCGTGTGCACTACCTGGTCGAATCGCTGGTGTACGAGGGCACACAGCAAGAGAATGCTGGCTTGCCCGCCGCGGCCACCAAGCTTTACGAGCAGGCGTTGCGGCTTGAGCCCGGCCACGTTCACGCCCGCATCTTCCTGAGCCGCGTTCGCAACCTGCCGCCGCTGATCAAGCCTCCGGAGCCCGACGACACCTTCGAGTCTCACAAGCAGGCCGACGATACCCTGGTCAAGTACGGACGCTTTCAGACCATCGTGCAGATGTGGAATGGATTCATCGAGCGTCACCCCGGCGAGGCGCGGGCCTACCTGGAACGCGGTGGTGCCCGGGCCAACCTGGGCCAGGGGACGGCGGCCATCGCCGACATGGCCAAAGCCTGCGAGCTCGGCCTGCAGAAGGGGTGCACCGATCGCGAGATCCTCAAGCACCGTTTCGGACAGTAGGTCCCGTCTTCCGTTGGTTACGGCTTCCGCTCGGTCTTCGCCTGTCGTTCGGCGAGGTGGGCTTTCCAGCGCGCGCGGCGTTCTTTGACCAGCCGGTGTTTCTTGTTGGCCATGGCGATTTCGTGCGCCACCGTCTCCTGTGGTGGAATCACGAAATTCGGGCCGAGAATCGGCGCCGGATCGATGGCCTCACCGTCGCGGTGGATCTCGAGGTGCAGGTGCGAACCGGATACCTTGACGCCGGAATGTCCGACCTTGCCGATGATTTGCCCCGCCTGCACGCGGTCTCCCGTCGCCACCTGATACGACTGCAAGTGCATGTAGCAAGAGAAGATGCGCGGGACGTGGCGGATGCAGACGAACAGTCCGCCGGGCCCGAGCTCGGGGCGTTTGGTCGTGGCCAGCTCGTCGGGCGGCACGACCTGGGGCTTTATCCGGCCAGGCAGGTCAAACCCGGTGAACGAAACCACGCCGTCCGCGATGCTGCCGATGGGCTCGCCAACGGTGGCGTCGATGTCGAGGCCGCGATGGGCACGTTCGCCTTCGTCGCGGTCCTCGCCGGGGCCGCTCGGGGCGACACGAGGAATGCCCTCCAGCGGAGAGATGACCTTGAAACCAAGGTCGGTGTCGTGCACGGGCAGTTTGTTGCCGAGGTAGCGATCGATGAGGCGCCGGCGCGCGATGAGCGCGCGATCCTCGCCGCCGGTACCGCGCACGACGTCGCCCCAGCCGAAGTGCGCGACGGCGCTGCGGTGAGGAACGGAATCGGGAAAGACCTCGTCGATGTCGGGGTGCTGTTCTTGCCACATGGTCACCAGCGCCGCGCCCAGGCGCAAGTTGATGAGCGAGTTCTGCAAACGCAGAAGCGCGCCACGGGGAATGGTCAGCGACCGTTCCTTCCAGGCAGCCCCGTCGCGAACCTGGTAGCGCAACTGATCCCCGCGCAGGTTGGGCTGGACCATGCGCGCCTGAATTTGCAGAAGCCCGACCCCGAAACCCGTCGACAACGTCGGCACGCAGCGGCTTTCGCGATACACGAGCGCGCCGAGCATGAAGGGATCGACGTGTGCCTCGGATGCGACCTGACCAATCTCATCCGCAATTTGCGCAAGCATGCGTGCGTTGGCCATGCCTTCGCACATGCCGGAGAAGGCCTTGCGGAAGCGCCCTTCATCGACCGGGCCGGGCGGCGATTCGGGCTCGGCCGGCCAGCGCTTCGGATCCTTCAGCTCGTGCACGCCGGGACGAAGCAGGGCTTCGCCGTTGTGCCGCTTGCGCGCCGACCAAGGCGGACGCGGGTCGGCAGCGGTCGTGGCCGAGGCCAGGAGAATCGACCAGCACATCAAAAGGACGAATCGCCGCACAGGCGTAGTGTGCTCCAGTCAGGCCTTCTGGCAAGTCAGTAGCAGCCAGGCGCGAAGTGATTACTGCTCGGACGCGAGCTGCACGCACACCGCGACGACTTCCATCGCCTTGCGAACTTGCTCAAGCGGCGGCCGCGTCGGTGAGATGCGGATGTTGCGGTTGTTCGGGTCCTTGCCGAACGGATAGGTCGCACCGGCCGGGGTCAGTGCCACACCTGCCTCTTTCGCAAGCTGGACGACTTTGCTGGCGACCGGCTGTGCGGTGTCGAGGCTGACGAAGTAGCCACCCTTGGGTTTCGTCCAGCTTGCCAGGCCCTTGCCGCCGAGCTCGCGCGACAGCACTTCCTCAACCGCGGTGAACTTCGGGGCCAGCAGTTTCGCGTGCGCCTTCATCACGCCGGCGATCCCGCCGGGGTATCTGCTGAGGAACAGCACGTGGCGGTATTGCTCGACCTTGTTGGGCGTAATCATCTGCGTGCCCATCAGCTCGCCGATCCACGCGATGGTCTGCTTGCTGCCGGCGAGGAAGCTGACGCCCGCGCCCGCGAAGGTGATTTTCGAGGTCGACCCGAACAAGATGACCCGTGTCTGGTTGCCGGCTCGCTTGGCGGCGCCGAGCAGGTCGGGGTGAGGCGGCGGCGTGTTGTCTAGGTGGTGCACGGCGTACGCGTCGTCGGCAAAGATGGTGAAATCGGGCGCGGCGGTCCTCATCGAACCCAGCCGGTCGGCCACCGCTTGCGACGTCGTGTCGCCGGTTGGGTTGCTGTAGGTCGGCACGTAAAGCAAGCCTTTCACCGTTGGGTCGGAGGCAACCAGACTCTCGATGGCAGCAATGTCAGGGCCGTCAGCCCGCATGGCCACAGGAATCATCGTGATGCCCAGACGCTCAAGCATGAGGAAGTGCCGGTCGTAGCCGGGCACGGTCACGATGACCTTGGCCTCGCCACGGCACCACGGCGCGGGGCTGCCGGGGACGCCCTTCAACATCGCCCACATCAGCACCTTGCCCAGCAGCTCGAGGCTGGCGTTGTTGCCGACGATCATCTCGTCGGGCTCGACGCCGAGCATGGGCGCGAACAGCTCGCGCGCTTCCTTGAGGCCAGCGAGGCCGCCGGGATAGTTGCGCAAAGCCACGCCGCCGGGGGTGACCAGGCACTTTTCGTCGACGATGGTCAACATGGCATTGGACACGTCGAAGTTGTCGTCGCCGGGCTGACCGCGGGTCAGGTCCAACTTCAATCCCAGGGCTCGCAAGCCGTCATAGCGTTCGCGAATGGTGCTCATGGCCTCTTGACATGCCCGATCAGGCGCAAAAAATCCAGCCCGATCGAGGACGATTCCGACGCCCGTGCTTGAACCGGGGCCGAGGCGCGGGTACCATCACTTGACGTCGTTAACGCGTATTGCTCTGTCGTCCACGATTTCCCGACCGAGATAGCCATCGGGGATATCCAGTCCGCCCCGCACCCTAACCTACCTGGCAACTTTCCGAGTCCGAGTGGAGGTGACGATGAGACGAGTCGCGCGATTCTTGCTGGTGCTGCTGGCCTCCGGCGCCGTGCTCGCCTGGGTTGCCGCGACCCTCGTCGAGCGAACGACACGGCAGTGGTTCGAGGAAGACATCGTGTTGCGTGCGGGGCTGGTGGCAAGCGGCGCTCGGCAAGCCCTGATCACCCATTGGTCGCGCGGTGACAGCGACGCCTTGGCTCGCATCCTGGCGGACATCGCGCGCGACGAGCGTATCATGGCGGCTGCGGTCTGCACCGATCGCCTCGACATGCTGGCCCGCACGGCGCAATTGCCGGCCCAGCTTACCTGCGCCGCCATCGGCAAGAAGATGGCGGAAACCTGGGCGAAGATCACCGACAGTGAATCGCGCCGGGTCTGGGGATCGGTGTGGCAGCTGCCCGGCGGCGACGTGCACGTCAGCGCCGTGCCGCTGGTTCACGAAGAACAGCAGCCCGGGTTCCTGGTGCTGGTGCACGACCTGTCGTTCGTCGAGCGGCGCGAGGCAAAGACGCGTACGTTCTTGCTCGTCGCATTTGGCCTGCTCGCCCTGGGCGCATCGGTGACCACGATTGTGGCCGCGCGCTTGTCGTGGCGCGGATTCCGCAAAGAGCTGCTTCGTTTCATCCAGGGCGAATCACGGCGCAAGGAATTCTTGCCCATCATTCGTGACGTGCGCGAGCTGGTCGAGCGCATCGCCGCCGAGCGCGAGCTCGACGGCCAGTCAGGGGCATGGAGCCCGCAGCGCCTGAAGCAAACCCTGGTTCGCCATTTTCCCGGCGAGAAGGTCATCGTGCTGGCCAACCGCGAACCCTACATTCACGACCGCGGTAAGGACGGCGTGGTTCGCGTGCTGCACCCAGCGAGCGGACTCGTCACCGCGGTCGAGCCGGTGCTGCGCGCGTGCTCGGGCGTGTGGGTCGCACATGGCAGCGGCTCGGCGGATCGCGAGTCCGTGGACCGGCACGATCGTGTGCGGGTTCCCCCGGGCGACGAAGTCTATTCCTTGCGCCGGGTGTGGCTGACGGCGGAAGAAGAGCGCGGTTATTACTATGGGCTTTCGAACGAAGGACTGTGGCCGCTGTGCCACCTGGCGCACATGCGCCCGATCTTCCGCAGCGACGACTACGCCGCGTACAAGGCGGTCAATCGCAAATTCGCCGACGCTGTTTGCAAGGAAGCCGATTCGGACGACCCGGTGGTGCTGGTGCAGGACTACCACTTCGCCTTGNNGCTGGAAGGCCTGCTTGGCAGCAGTATCGTCGGATTCCAGACGCAGCTCTATTGCAACAACTTCCTCGATTCGGTCGACCGCTATCTGGAGGCGCGCATCGACCGCGAGCAAAACGGCGTCGTGCAACACGGACGGCTTTCCTTGGTTCGCCCGTACCCCATCTCGATTGCCTGGCCGGACGACTGGGCCACTGGCGCACCACCCGTCGAGGAGTGTCGACGAACCATCTTCGCTGAGCTCGGCCTTGGCCAAGACGCCATTCTGGGCGTCGGCGTCGACCGGCTCGAC
>PMLH01000288.1 GCA_003159055.1 Myxococcales bacterium | reverse complement strand
CTGTTCGGGCAGCTCGCTCATGCCCCAGAAGCGCAATCCTGACATCGCCGAGTTGATGCGCGCAAAGCCGGGCCGCTTGATCGGTGACGTGGTCGCGCTACTCACGATAAGCAAAGGGCTGGCCCTGGCGTACAACAAGGACCTGCAAGAAACTCAGGAACCTTTCTACGACGCCATCGAGACGACCCGCTTGGTGCTCGACGTGCTGCCACGACTGCTTGCGGGACTCGAATTCAACGGCGAGCGCATGCGCGCCGCAGCCGGCGACCCAGCCTTGGGCGCGACCGATTTGGCTGAGCACCTGGTGCGCGAAGGCGTCCCCTTCCGCNNGGGGTTTCCCTGCGCGACGTGCCCGAGTCGGACTTGCCGCAAATCTCTCCCGAGTTGCACGTGTCCTCGCTGCAAGTGCTGAGCCCATCGCGCGCCGTCGCGGGTCGCGCGCTACCCGGCGGTCCCGCCCCAGCCCAAGTTACTGCCGAAGCTCAGCGCCTGGCCTCCGAGCTACGAGGCCTGGGCTACGAGGTGTAGGCAAGCGATCTACCCCGCGGGCTCGTCAGAGGGGTACGGTTACTTCATCGGCTTGATGAAGGGCTGGAGGTAGTCCGCCAACAACACCTCGCCGCTCTTCGCTTGCGAAAGCCGAAGAAAGGTGCGACCGAGCTCCAGGATAGGGCCGGCATGCGGGTTGTCCCGATAGACGAGCTTGTAGTGCTTCTCGGAACGCGCCTCGAACACGATCCGTACCCCATCCCTGATCCCCTGCCCCTCTGTCGAGGTTGCAGCGACGTCTTCAATGTGGGAGCTAAGGATCTCGGTCTCGAGCGCCTGCCAGGCCGAAGCGTCCAGCTCCACGCTAAGACGTTCGACCGTGTTGCCATCGTCGTGGATTGCGAGGGTCGTCATCCGTGCGCTGTTTGTGTGCACCTCGACGCGCACGACCACCTGAGGATGAAAGGCCGGCAGCCACAGAAAACGGTAGGTTCTTCCGACCCGGCCGCCGCACGACAGCGAGGGTTCGTTCATGCTGCGCAACACTCGGGAGAACCACCTCCGAGAATAGTGCTCACTCCAGAGGTTGATGGCACGATGGATGTACAAGCCGGGCACATACAACGCCGCAGGCGCAAAGAAGTGCTCGTCCGAATCGAGCGTGGGACATGCCCGGTTAGGCGACCGATCGACAAGTTGGCGCGGGCCGAGGGAGAGCGTACCGCTGCCGACCACACGCTGGACGGCGTCCGGCTCTGCGTCGCACACAATCGCAAGGTTCATGAGATTCTCGACGTCGTCCCCCGGGCCGAGTGTGGTGACGAGGCGAGCGCTCGGTTTGAGCCCAGCGCCACGGAAAAACACGGCCGGCGACATGTACATGCCTACCCCCTCAAGCGGTTGCCGCTCACATTGCAGCCCAAGGCGTGCGAGGCCGTCGAGGACAGCCACCGGTGACGTGCCACGAATCGTCGTGCCGAAGAGCTCGCCCATCTCTCGTTGGTTCGCGTCCACTCCATAGAGTCGAAACAGGTGGGCGAAGGCTGCCGGCGCCGACCCCGAGGTGAAGCTCTGCACAGCCATGCCGTCCAGCCGCGTGTCCGGCAGAAAGCTGGCAATAGGCCAAGCCACCACCGCATGGAGGGCGACCAGCAAGAAGGGCGAGGGTCGTGCGATTTTTCGTGGCCATCGGGCGGCCGCCACCCCAAACGCCAAGAGCGCCAGGGCCAGGCCCCAGAGCGTCGGTTCAGTGCCACGTTGCACCCACAAGGGCAATCGGCCAGTCAGGGTCGGGAACGTGGCCGAAAAGGTCTCGAACGCCAACGCCAAGAGCGCCGCCGAGAGCCAGGGCCAGAATGCCGGACGCGCCATTCCTGCACACGCCCTTCGCCTCCCAGTCCAGAAGCCCGCCACAAGTCCCGCGCCGGCCGCGACGAGATCGATGGCCAACATCCAGACGAGCCGGGTCATGCGCCAGTTCCCGTTGCGTTCACCGCTGTCGATGATACGCCATCTTCACCCGAAGGCAGTCCAGAGCCGGAGGCCGGTAGCCGGAAAGCCGGGGCCGGCTGCGGATCCGGCATCCGGCAGCGGCCGGCGGCCCCGGCCTTGAAACCAGCTACGAACTTTCGAAAGGTGGCACCCGCGGGCTACTGCCTGACCGGAACGCCGCGCCCACGCAAGTACTCGCGCGCCTGGCCAACCGTGTACTCGCCGAAGTGGAAGATGGAAGCTGCCAGCACGGCGTCGGCGCCGCCAGCGACGACGCCTTGGTAGAGGTGTTCCAGATTTCCGACGCCGCCCGAGGCAATCACGGGAATGGGCACGCGATCGGACACTGCACGCGTGAGCTCGAGGTCGAAACCGTCGCGCGTGCCGTCGCGGTCCATGCTGGTGAGCAGGATCTCGCCCGCGCCCAGCTCGGCCATCTGCACACACCAGGCGACCGCATCGAGGCCGGTGCCCTTGCGACCGCCGTGGGTGAAGACCTCCCACTGCCCAGGGCAGTCGAGACGCCGGCGCGCATCCACCGCGACCACCAGGGCCTGGCTGCCGAACGCATCGGCGACCCGACGAACCAACTCGGGATCGTGCACCGCCGCGGTGTTGATCCCGGCCTTGTCGGCGCCGGCCAGCAGCAGCCCCCGCACATCTTCCACGCTGCGTACCCCACCACCGACGGTGAGCGGGAGGAAGACCTTCTCGGCCGTCATGCGAACCACGTCGAGCATGGTCTTCCGCCCGTCCGACGAGGCCGTGATGTCGAGGAAACAGATTTCGTCGGCGCCCTGCCGGTCATATTCGGCGGCGACTTCAACCGGGTCGCCTGCGTCGCGCAGCTCGACGAAGCGGACGCCTTTCTTCACGCGGCCGGCGTCCACATCCAAACAAGGAATGATCCTTCGCGCGAGCATGGGCTATCTGCCTCTGGCTGCCGCGGCGGTGAGCGCTTCTTCGATGGTGAATGCACCTTCGTAGATCGCCTTGCCGATCACGACCGACGCTGCGCCGGTTTTGCGCACGTGGTGAATGTCGTCGAGGGCGGCCATGCCGCCCGACGCGATGACTGAACAAGGATGAATGGTCTTCGCCAGACGTGCCGTGGCCTCCAAATTGGGCCCGGTGCGCATGCCATCGCGCCCAATATCTGTATAGAGGACTGCCGCCGCGCCGGCTTCGGCCATCTGTTGGCCGATTTCCACTGCATCAGCGGTGGTGTCTTCTTTCCACCCTTCAACCGCGACTTTGCCCTCGCGCGCATCGACCGCAACCACGATCCGCCTCGGGTAGCGCGCGCAGGCGTCTTTGACCACGGCCGGGGTCTTGATGGCTGCTGTGCCCATCACGACGTAGCGAGCCCCCAGCCCTAGGACCCGCGCGCACGCCTCGACGCTTCGAATCCCGCCGCCGACTTCCACTTCGGTCTTTCCGGTCGCCTCCAGGATCTTCTTGATGGTCTCGTGGTTGTGCTTGGCGCCCTTGGAAAGTGCGGCATCCAGATCGACCACGTGAATTCGCGGAGCGCCAGCAGCAACAAACCGCCGTGCCAACTCCCAGGGTGCGTGCGAGTAGATCTTGGCACTCTCGGGCCGACCCTGTTCCAGCCGAACTGCTTTGCCGTCGAGAAGATCAATCGCTGGGAAGACCTGCATGGGGTGAGCCTTTAGATCGAGACGAAATGCGAAAGCAACGCCAACCCTGCGCGTTGGCTCTTTTCCGGGTGAAATTGGCAGGCAAANNAGCTGTGCACGAAGTAGAAGTAGGTACCGTCTGGTGTCGTGTCCAAGATCCGCGACGACGCAGAGGTGGCGTTGCGGGAACAGGCGTTCCAGCCCATGTGCGGAACCTTGAGTGGCGGCGCGATCTTGAACTTCTGCACGTGACCGCGAAGAACACCGAGCCCGGCACACCCGGCCTCCTCTTCGCTGCTGTCGAACAGCACTTGCAGCCCCATGCAGATCCCAAGGTAGTACTTGCCGGCGCGAATCGCCGCCAGTACGGCATCGCGCAAGGCACCTCCGTCGCGCGCGAGCCCGGCCATACACGCGCCAAAAGCGCCTTGACCGGGCACGACGATTTTGTCGGCACGCGCAATCCGATCCGCATCCTGCGTGACCACGGCTTCGGCGCCGACCAGGGTGAGCGCCTTTTCCACGCTACGAAGATTTCCACTGCCGGTATCGACGATGGCGATGCAGGGCTTGGTCATTGACGGGGTCGCATCCTCTTCGTGCGCAGGCTACGCCGTCAACGTGCCCTTGGTCGAGGGCACACTTGCGTCGCGTGGATCAATGGCGACCGCGCTGCGCAGGGCACGCGCAAACGCCTTGAAAACGGCTTCCAGGATGTGGTGGGCGTTTTCGCCGTATGGCACCTCGATGTGCAGGTTGCACAGGGCGGCCGAAGCGAATCCTGCGAAAAACTCGCGCGCCAACTCGGCGTCGAAGCTGCCAACCTTGCGCCCCTTGAGCAAGTCGACCTGATACACGAAAGCCGCGCGGCCGCCGAAATCGACGGCGACGCGGGCCAGCGCTTCGTCCATTGGCAGGGCTGCGTCGCCGTAGCGTGAAATGCCACGCCGTTCGCCGAGCGCCTGCCGCACGGCTTGTCCAAGGCAGATCCCCGTATCCTCGACGGTGTGGTGGCCGTCAACCTGCACGTCACCCTTCGCGTCGATCTTCAAGTCGAGCAGACTGTGGCGTCCGAAAGAGTCCAGCATGTGGCCAAAGAACGGCAGCGGCGTGGCGATTTCGGTTCGCCCGCCTCCGTCGAGGTCGATCGCGACCTTGATCTGGGTTTCCTTCGTGTTTCGTTCGATTTCCGCCCGACGCATGGCACTTCACTATGGCGGTCGTCGGCAATGAAATCAAACCTTCGCTGTAGAGGAATCTGCCGATTGGCTTTAGGCTCGGAGCCGTGCGCGGCTTGGTTTCACTGTTTGTGTGTGCCGTGGTGGCGGCAACAGGCTGTCGCGTGCTTTCAAGCGGGTTGCCCGGCGACGATGCCGCGCTGCCAGGCGCCGCAGACGCGGGCGGAGATCCGCTCGCTCTGCCGGATGATGCCCCGGCTGCTGAGGTTCTTGAGCCGCCAGGGCAGCCCGGGCCCGGTTGCTCCGACGGGACGCGCGAGGGTTTCCGGAACTACGCGCTCTGGCCCAATATCGCTGGATGTGCAGGCGGATTCTCCGTCCCGGGGGTGATCGGGCCGCCGGGGCTCAAGCCTGCTTGTGGACTCTTGGCCGGCGACGGCAGCGCCAATCCCAACGGCGTGGGGTGTAGTGCGGCGGACCTGTGCGCAGCGGGCTGGCACATCTGTCAGGACGGAACCGACGTGGTTAATCACTCACCGACGGGCGACTGCGAAAGCTGTGTGCCCGCGGGGGAGCCGCGTTTCTTCCTGGTTTCGAGCGGCGCTTCGCCGATGGGGATCTGCACGCCCGACCGAAACGCAGCCAACGACTTGCATGGCTGTGGCGGTTTGGGTCAGCCCGAATCCGCGGAATGCGCGCCGCTGACCCGGCGCATGGGCTTCGCCGACTGCATAGCGACCGGAAACGTCTGGGCTTGTGGCACGGCGGTTCAAGGGACACAGGAAGCCGCCTTGGTCACCAAGGCAGGCCCAACCCTGGGGGGCGTGCTGTGCTGCATGGATTAGCAACAGCGGCGCGCTTGCGCCGTTTTGGCGTTATGCTTGTCGCACGAATGTTCAGCCACACGAACTTGCGCAGTGGATTTCTGGCGGTGGCCGGCTTGCTTGGCGCGTTCTCCTGCAGCGTGAGCGACACCGGTCTCGGCGCGGCCCGCGACGGGGGAAGTGGCGGGGTGAGCGGAACAGCCTGGTGTTACACCGGCACGATCGATCGGGCGAACTGGCCCGCTGGTGCGACTTCCACGTCCTGCAGCAAGTCCTGCGGGCCAGACGATCTCGGCATCAGGACCTGCAGCCAGACAGACCTCGCCTCGTGTCAAGCAACCAGCGGATGTGTGTGCGTGGCCTCGCCGTGCGTGAGGTGCGCGGACTGCGCCTTCCTGGGTTTGCCCGACTGTTACGCCCCGACCAACGCTGCCTCCCCCGGCAACTGCGCCGCCTCCGTCGGCGATGGCGGCGACTGCAGCCCCGCATGCGGAAAACTCCTTTGTATTCAGGCCGATGGGAAGACCGGCTGCGTCTGCAATGCCCGCGGCAAGTACGCTTGTGCCCTGTGGAGCGGTGCCGCCTGGAAGTGACCGCGCTTTGCCCCACGAGGGCCCCCGCACGGCTGGGCAAAAGCCCGCTGGTGGTTGCGCAAGTCCTTGCCTACGATTCCGCTGAATCTGGATTGACGTATTAGGCGGGTGCTGGGAAACTCCACGCCCTCGTAACCAGGAGATGTGATTTCATGTCCGAGTATCTGTTCACTTCCGAGAGTGTGACCGAAGGCCATCCCGACAAGCTTTGCGACCAAGTGTCGGATGCCGTGCTCGATGCGTGCATGGCGAAAGACAAGACCAGCCGCGTGGCCTGCGAAACCCTGACCAAGACCGGTTTCGTGATGGTCGCGGGCGAAATCACCACGCGTGCCGTGCTCGATTTTCCGGCCATCGTGCGAGACGTGGTCAAGGGCATCGGGTACGAGGATTCGTCGATGGGCTTCGACTGGAAGACCTGCGGCGTGATGGTTGCGGTCGAGCAGCAATCGCCCGACATCGCCCAGGGCGTGGATGGCCA
>PMLH01000564.1:9189-11631 GCA_003159055.1 Myxococcales bacterium | reverse complement strand
CTCATTCAGGAGAACACGTCATGGTCTCGTCTTCCAAATCCGAACTTCAAATCGAACGGGCGAAGTTCAATCCCGTCCTTCCAGCGATTTTGAAAAACGGGCCGGCGGCCGTCTCGCCGAAAATGGGACCGGCCACCCAAAGCGTGGCCGACCAGGAGACCATCCGCGGCCTCTTCCCGAAGTCCTACGGCCTGCCCCTCGTTTCCTTCGTCAAGAAGGCCAATCCCGCCGTCAAAAAGAAAGCGGTCAAAATCGGCGTCGTCCTCTCCGGCGGCCCGGCCCCAGGCGGCCACAACGTCATCGCCGGGCTCTTCGATGCTTTAAAGAAAGCCAACCCCAAGAACAAATTGATCGGGTTCCTCGGCGGACCGTCGGGCATCCTGGAAAACAAATGGATCGAGATCACGGCGTCCCTCCTGGCGGAATACCGCAACACCGGCGGCTTCGACATCATCCAGTCCGGCCGGACGAAGATCGAAACGCCCGAGCAGTTCGCCCAGACGAAGAAGACCATGACCGACAACGGCTTGGCGGCTTTGATCGTCGTCGGCGGCGACGACTCCAACACCAACGCCGCCCTCCTGGGCGAATCCTTCAAGGCCGACGGCCTGCCGACGAGCGTGATCGGCGTCCCCAAGACCATCGACGGAGACTTGAAGAACGACCGGATCGAGGCTTCGTTCGGTTTCGATACGGCCACTAAAATCTATTCGGAGATGGTCGGGAACATCTGCCGCGACGTCAACTCGGCGCGGAAGTACTGGCACTTCATCCGGCTCATGGGCCGGAGCGCGTCGCACATCACCTTGGAAGTGGGGTTCAAGACCCAGCCCAACATCGTCCTGGTCGGCGAGGAAGTCCTGTCGATGAAGATGACGTTGGCCCAGGTGGTCGACGCCGTGGCGGGGGTCGTGGCGCGGCGGGCGGAACAAAAGAAGAATTTTGGCGTCGCCCTCATCCCCGAGGGCCTGATCGAGTTCATCCCGGAGATGAAGGACCTCATCTCCGGCTTGAACGACGTCCTCGCCAAGAACGAGGCGCGGCTGGCCGGGCTCGCCAACTTCGACGAGAAGAAAAAGATGGTGTTGGACGAGTTGGAGGCTCCGCTCTCCAAGCTCATGGCGTCCTTGCCGTCGGGCATACAGTCCCAGCTGATGCTGGACCGCGATCCCCACGGGAACGTCCAGGTGTCCCAGATCGACACGGAGAAGCTGTTGATCGGCATGGTGAAGGCGCGCCTCTCCGAGAGGAAGAAGGCGGGCGCCTTCGTCGGCAAGTTCAGCGCGCTGTCCCATTTCTTCGGCTACGAGGGCCGGTGCGGCGCGCCGTCCAATTTCGACGCGAACTATTGCTACGCCCTGGGCGCCAACGCGGCGGCCCTGGCCCTGAACGGCTTGACGGGGCTCCTCTCGTCGGTGACGAACCTCACGAAGCCTCCCCTCCAGTGGGAGTGCGGCGGCGTGCCCTTGACGATGATGATGAACGTCGAACGGCGGAAGGGGAAGGAGAAGCCCGTCATTCAAAAAGCGCTGGTCCTCCTGGACGGGGCGCCGTTCCTGGCCCTGCAAAAAAGCCGCGAGGCGTGGGCCATGAACGACGAATACCTCTTCCCCGGGCCGATCCAATTTTTCGGACCGGCGTCGGTGACCGACCTGCCGACCAAGACCCTTCAGTTCGAGCGCGGAAAGAAACGTTGAACTCCGCCTACGAGATGGAGTTCCGCGTCGCTTACGCGGACACGGACCGGATGGGCGTGGTTTATTACGCCAACTACCTGGTCTGGNNCGTGGTTTATTACGCCAACTACCTCACGCTCTTCGAGCGCGGCCGGACGGAACTGTTCCGGTCGAAGGGGGTCCGTTATCGGGATTTGGAGGATAACGACAAGATCTATTTGCCGGTGATCGAGGCCGAGTGCAAATATTTGGCGCCCGCCCGCTACGACGACCTGATCCGCATCCGAACCTGGGTCGATGAGATCGGTGGGGCCACGATGGTTTTCAAATACGAAGTGGTGAACGCGGAGACGGGCCAGTTACTGGTCCGGGGCCGGACCAAACACCCGTTCGTCAATAAAGACTGGAAACCCATCCGGGTTCCCGTTCAACTAAAGGAAGCGTTCAAAGCTTCCTGAACGATCTGATCGACAAGTAGATCCCCATCACGGTCAGGAAGATCCCAAAGGACAGCCGCAAATGGGGTCCCGTCATTCGTTGGGCGATCTTGGCGCCCCCCAAGGCTCCGATGGCCAAGCCCAGGGCGATCCACGCCGCCCCCGGAACGTTCATGTGTCCGTTCCGCCAATATTCCCAAGCCGCCAAAGCCCCGACGGGCAGGAGCAGGGCCCCCAAGCTCGTTCCGGTGGCCGTGTGCTGAGTAAACCCCATCCAAAGCAGCGCCAGGACGATGATCACGCCCCCGCCGATCCCGAACAACCCCGAA
>PMLH01000564.1:0-9164 GCA_003159055.1 Myxococcales bacterium | reverse complement strand
TGTCCCACACACCGCTCATGCTGAGCCTGTCGAAGCATGAGCCATATTCGCTTCGTACAGCTCACCCTTCGACAAGCTCAGGGTGAGCGGATTTTGGGGTTCAATTTACGGAAACATCAGCGGTGATCGACGACAATCTTTCGCGCGATTCAGACCCCAGTGATATAAAATGGACCCTCATGAACGATCTTTGCCCCCATTTCGGCTCCTGCGGCGGCTGCACTTTCCAGGACGTGCCGTACGAACAACAGGTCGCCGCCAAGGACGCCCAAGTGCGGGAAAGCGTGCTGCCCTTTTCTCCCGCCGAGGTCCGTCCGATCCTCCCGTCGCCGGACGTCTGGTTCTATCGAAACAAAATGGAGTTCGCCTTCGGCGGATTGAAGGATGCGCCGCCCCTCCTGGGCCTCCGCCAAAAGGGAAAGTTCGACCGCGTCGTGGATCTGACCGAATGCCGAATCCTGTCGCCCGACGCCGGCCGCCTGCTCACGGCCGTCCGCCGCTGGGCCGAGGCCGAAAAGCTGCCCACCTATCACCTGAAATCCCATAAAGGATTCTTGAGGTATCTCGTCGTGCGGGAAGGGAAGAACACGGGGGAACGTATGGTCCACTTAGTGACCGCTGTCGGTGAAGCTCCGGCCGAAAGCTTCCTCTCCGCTCTGGACGCCGCCGGAGTTCGCGCGGACACGGTGGTGTGGAGCGTGAACGCGGGGCTTTCGGATTTGGCCCGCGGCGAAGCGAAGGCCGTTTGGCGCGGGACGGGGACCATCACGGAAACTCTGGAAGGCAAGCCCTACGTCATTACCCCGACGGGGTTTTTTCAAACCAACACCCGCGCCGCCGAGACGCTTTACGGCGTGGTCCGCGACTTCGCCGGAGAAGGCGAAGCGATGGTGGACCTCTATTGCGGCGCGGGAACGATCGGCTTGTTCTGCGCCTCTCGTTTCCGTCGCGTCGTCGGTGTGGAGTTGAACGCCTCTTCCATTGAAAGCGCGAGGGAGAACGCCCAACGGCAAGGAGCAACCGCCGAATTCATCGAGGCCGACGCCGCTGTTGCCGTGCGCGAGCCCTCATTCCGAGAGGTGTGGGACCATCCGGGAACGGTGGCCGTGCTGGACCCGCCCCGGCCCGGGCTGGCGCCCGCCGTGCGTCAACTTTTGCTGGAGAAACCGCCCGCCCGGTGGGTCTACGTCTCCTGCAACCCGAAGGCACTGGCGGTGGACCTGTCCATCCTAAACCCCGTTTTTTCCGTCGATGCAGTCCAGGCCGTGGACCTGTTCCCCCACACTCCTCACGTGGAAACGGCGGTTCGGCTCCGTCGAAGGCCTGGAATTTAACGAGGCACGCGGGTTTCCGAGGCCGGAGGCCTCGGAAACCCGGCCCGATTCCAATCGGGCGGGCCTAACGTGCGCCTTCTTGGCGCACGGCCCCCCTCCTTTATAGAATCGACGGAAAATGCTAAACCAATCCCATCCACACACATCGACCTCGCGCCCCGCGCGGGGAGGGCTCTCGGCGGTAAGCGTCGGCCCATTTTGAGGAGGAAGTTAATATGACCGTGAATTACAAGGATCTGGGTCTCGTCAACACGCGGGACATGTTCAAAAAGGCGATGGCCGGCAAATACGCCATCCCCGCCTACAACTTTAACAACATGGAGCAGCTGCAGGCCATCATGACCGGCTGCGGCAAATCCAAGTCTCCCGTCATCATCCAAGTGTCGAGCGGCGCGCGGAAGTACGCCAACCAAACGCTCCTCCGCTATATGGCGGAAGGCGCCGTGAAGATGTCAAAAGACATGGGCTATAACTTCCCCGTCGCCCTGCACCTGGACCACGGCGACACCTTCGAGCTGGCCAAATCCTGCATCGAGACCGGGTTCTCCTCGGTCATGATCGACGGCTCCCACCACCCGTACGACAAGAACGTCGAGCTCACCCGCCAGGTCGTCGAATACGCTCACAAGTACGACGTGACCGTCGAAGGCGAGCTGGGCGTGTTGTCCGGCATCGAGGACGACGTGGTCGCCGCGAAGTCGATCTACACGCAGCCTGATCAGGTGGTGGACTTCGTCACGAAGACCGGCGTGGACTCCCTCGCCATTTCCATCGGCACCTCGCACGGCGCCTACAAGTTCAAGCCCGCGCAGTGCACGCGCAACAAGGACGGCATCCTCGAGCCGCCGCCCCTCCGCTTCGACATCCTCGAAGAGATCGAGAAGCGCATCCCGGGCTTCCCGATCGTTCTCCACGGCGCGTCCTCGGTCGTGCTGAAGTACGTCGAGATGATCAACCAGTTCGGCGGCAAGATGGACAACGCCGTCGGCATTCCCGAGGNNCGACCCGCGCAAGTACCTCGGCCCAGCCCGCGACGAGCTGAAGACGCTGATCATCGAGAAGAACAAGAACGTGCTCGGCTCGGCCGGACACGGCAAGGAGATCTTCGGCTAGGAGAGAGCACAGAGGTCCGGAGAGAGCACAGAGATCCGGACCGCAGAAGGCACGGCAGGGGAACCTGACCGTGCCTTTGCTTTTGGGGACCCCGAGAGCGACCCCAACGCTTCATTTCCGTGAATCCAATGCGCTTGTTCAGCATCTTCATCGGACAGGATCGGTCGATTCAGTGGGAGACGGACGATGAGGCAGATTCAGGTCGCACCACCGCGACAAACACCCGAGACTCGCATGCAATCGAAACGCTTCCTTCTTTGGCTCCCGGCTCTGCTTCTGGTGGTGTCCTGCGCCCACAAGGTCGTTTCGTTTTCCGTCGAGCCGCCGCTTGTGTGTCCCGGACAAGTCGTGAGCCTGAAGTGGAACGTCCAGGGACGCGCCTCGCTGCGCACCGGGCAAGGCGAAAGCGACTCGAAAGACGAACCAGTGCCGTCGCAGGGAGAGCGAAGCCTCTCTGTGGCCAACCCGACGGCTTTTACCATCCGAGCCCTGGACGCGAATCCCGCCGATGGACAGTCGTTTGCCACGAGGTCCGTCGACGTGGTGAAAGGCCCCGTCGAGAAAGCCGCCGCATCGACATGTGACGCCGGATCCGGCAAATGCAGGGGTTCCTTCGAGCTTGTGACGGCAGGCAGCGCCCTGCGCGTGCTCGCTATCGCGGCACCCAGAATTGTCCGGGCCGGCCGCGTGCAGCCCGGGAGGATCTGCGTGAGCCACGCAGAGATGGCCTCGACGTGCATCTCGGGCGATGACAAGGTCGACGTCGCCGTGGGCGCGGACGGCGTTTGGACACTCGAGACCGATCTCCCGGCTACCGAAACCGGCGCACCCGATCCCCAGCTACGCGTTCAGTTTGGGTTTGGATGTCCCTAGTCCAGTCTGATCAAGGAGGCAACATGCCCGCAATCGATATGCGCTCGCTGGTAGACACGATCGTCGTCGTGATGATGGAGAATCGCTCCTTCGATCACTTGCTTGGGTTTCTCAGCCACGAATCCTTCGACGCCCGAACCGATATCGACGGGCTTCACCAGCATAGCGATGCGTTCGACTGGGACAACGCGGACGACCAGGGGAACTTGTACGCCCCGACCGCGACCCCTGACGGGTATTTGCCCTGCGACCTGCCGCACGCCCGCAGCCAAGTGGCCACGCAACTCGCCGGTGGAGCGATGAACGGCTTCATCAAGGCCTACTTCTCCTCGCAAAGCGTGGATCGGAGCCCCGTGCCGATGCGCTTCTGCAGCCCCGAGGTTATTCCCGTGACCGCCGCGCTGGCCAGGAACTACGCGGTGTGCGACCGCTGGTTTGCCTCCTTGCCGGACGACACGTGGCCCAATCGGCTGATGGCGATCGGTGGCACCTCTCTCATCGATTCGACCTCCGTCATCAAGCCTCCCTTTCATCTGCTGCCCGATCAGCCCACGGTATTCGATTGGCTTGAAAGCAAGGGCAAGTCCTTCGAGATTTACGTGGATGCGAAAGAGATCTCCGACGTGGGGCCGCCGTCGGGGCTTCTGTTGATGAAGTCGCAATGGAAGCACGTGACCCAGAACGCCCATGTCCTGGATTCGCTGCAGGCCCATTGGCAGAGTGGATCCCCCGCCCCGAGCGTGATCTACTGCGAACCGTTCTTCAACGACTTTGCCATTGCAATCGGCTTGCACGGCAACTGCAACCATCCGCCGCTGCCGCTCGCCTACGGCGAGGATTTCCTCCGACGCGTGTACCTTGCCCTGACCTCGAATCCTGCCAAATGGGCGCGCACGATGCTCATCATCTGCTACGACGAGCACGGCGGCTTCTTCGACCACGTCGCACCGCCGGGCATGAAGTACAAGGCACCAAGTGGCAACATCTGGGTCGACCAGAGCCCCTTTAGCACCCTGGGCGTTCGCGTTCCCGGCCTGGTGATTTCCCCGCTGGTGGAATCCGGCAGCGCGTTCCACGGACTCGTCGACCATACGTCGATTCTGCAACTGATGGTCGATCGCTTTGGCGATCCCCAGGACCTGTCGTTCTTCGGCGATGCGCTCCCGCGGAAAAACAACCGCGTTCTCTCGCTCAGCAACGTCCTCACACGAGCCCAGCCCCGCGCCGATGTCCCCGAGATTCCGCCCGCCCCCGCCGCCTCCTCGGGAGCCGCCACCACGCCCGCAATCACCGACATCGCCCGACTGTTCCGCGGCGTCGTCGCCGACAAGCCGAAGACTGCGGGCGCGTGACCGTCCGGTCACGCAGCCGGGCTGACCTTGGCTGTCCGCGCGCTAGCCCTTCACCGCGGCCAGCACTTTGTCGTAGTTCGGCTCGCGTGCGATCTCGGACACCAACTCCGTGTGGATCACCTTGTTGGTCTCGTCCAGCACCACCACTGCGCGCGCGCACAGGCCTGCGAGCGGACCGGTGGTCAACAGGACGCCGTAGTCGCGCGCGAAGTCCTTCGAACGCATCATCGACAGAGTCACGATCTCGTTCAGCCCCTCGTTCGAGCGAAAACGCTCGGACGCGAATGGCAGATCCGCCGACACAATGACTACCACGCAGTTGGGGATTTCCTTCACGCGCTCGTTGAACTTGCGTGCCGACGTCGCACAAACCGAGGTATCGAGGCTCGGCACGATGTTCAGGATCTTGCGCTTGCCCGCGAAGGCAGCGAGTGAGACGTCCTGCAAATCCTCAGCGACCAATTTGAAATCCGGAGCCTTGCTTCCGACCTCCGGAAGTTTCCCGGATGTTTCGATTGGATTTCCCTTGAGTGTCACGGTTGCCATGCGCTTCTCCCTTGGGTGAACAGCCTACCAGAACCCTCGCCGAGTCAAGCAAATCCAAGTGGCCGACTGTGGCCGCCGGCTTGACTTTGATTACCGCAGGCCGTAGATCGCCCGGATGCCGAATCGGACAGCGTCCGAACGGGGGAACCACCTGGCACCCGCCGCGGGGCTAAGCGCAGGAGAGCTCCTCCCTCCGAGCCCGACAGCTAACCTCGTAAGCAGCAGGCCAGACGGAGGTCAAGGCCCCACAAGGAGCATTTTCCATGGCCGAACGATCGAGTCCCAGCACCGCCGCATCTGAACCTGGGCCCGCGGAGGAAGACAGTAGTCAGTACAACCTGCTTGACACGCCTTCCTTTCTGGAACGCGCCTGGAACGTTCTGCAGGGGCGACCCAAGAATTTTCGCGACCCCAAGATCTTTCACAACATCTCGCTGATCGCATTTCTCGCGTGGGTGGGGCTTGGCGCAGACGGGCTTTCCTCGTCGGCGTACGGCCCCGACGAATGCTTCCGCGCCTTGCGCGAGCAGGGCAACTACACCTTCCTGGCCGTTTTCCTTGCGCTTGCCACCGCGGTGACGGTCATGATCCTATCTGTCTCGTACAGCAAGATCATCGAGCACTTCCCCTCCGGCGGCGGCGGCTACGTTGTCGCAACCAAATTGCTCGGTCGGCACGCTGGCGTCGTATCCGGCAGCGCCCTGCTGGTCGACTACGTCCTTACCATCTCCGTGTCCATCGCCTCCGGCGCCGACGCCATCTTCAACATGCTGCCGCTGGGCCTGCATCGCTTCAAGCTGGCCGTCGAAATTGCCGCCATCTTCGCCCTTATCCTCCTCAACCTGCGCGGCGTGAAGGAATCCGTCACCGCCCTGCTCCCCATCTTCCTCGTGTTCCTGGTTACCCATGCCGTTCTGGTGTTTGGCGGAATCGCGTCGCACTTCACCCACTTCGGCACCGTCGCCAGCGACGTCACCACAGGCCTCCATCAAGGCGTTTCTAGCCTCGGGGTTTGGGGTCTGTTCATGGTTTTCACCGCCGCCTTCGCCCGAGGCAGCGGTACCTACACCGGCATCGAAGCCGTTTCCAACGGCCTGCAAATCATGCGCGAGCCCAAAGTCCATACCGGCAAGAAGACCATGGTGTACATGGCGCTCTCGCTCGCCATCACCTCCGCCGGCATTCTGCTCTGCTACCTGCTCTTCGATGTCGCGCCCAGCGAAGGCAAGACCCTCAACGGCGTCTTGGTTGAAGCCTTCGCCGGCAATTGGCAGCTATTCGGACTCCCCTTCGGCAAGCTCTTCGTTCTGCTCGTGTTGGCGTCCGAAGGCGCGCTGCTGTTCGTCGCCGCGCAGACCGGCTTTATCGACGGACCGCGAGTCATGTCCAATATGGCCGTCGACTCGTGGCTGCCGCGCCGGTTCGCCTCACTCTCCGACCGACTCACGACTGCCAACGGCGTGATCATCCTCGGCTCGGCCGCGCTCGTTCTGCTCATCGCCACCCACGGCAATCTCGACACACTGGTCGTGATGTACGCCATCAACGTGTTCGTGACCTTCTCACTTTCCCAGCTGGGAATGGCGCGCTTCTGGTGGCAACGGAGCAAGCTCCGCCAGCACTGGAAGCGCCAGTTCTCCCTCCACGGCGTCGCCCTCATCGTGTGCCTTGGCATTCTCGCCTTCACCATCGTGCAGAAGTTCTCGCAAGGCGCGTGGGTCACCCTGGTCGTCACCACCGGCATCATCGTCCTGTGCCTATTCATCGAGCTTCACTATAGTAATGTCGCTCGACAGCTTCGCAGGTTAGACGAAGAGCTCGGCGACCTCGGCCTCATTGATGGCATTGGCGGCGAGCCCGACCCACGCGCGCCGACCGCCATTCTGATGGTGGGCAGCTACGGCGGCATCGGCATTCACTCGCTGCTGTCGATCCAGCGCAGCTACGCCGGGTATTACAAGAACGTCATCTTCGTCTCTGTCGCCGTCCTCGATTCCGGAACCTTCAAGGGCGCTGAAGAAATCGACAGCCTGCAACAACGCACCCGCGAGTCGCTCGACAAGTACGTCAAGCTCGCCCGCGGCCTCGGCTGGAACGCGTCGTCCCGCACGGCCTCCGGTCTCGACGCTGTCAAAGAGGCGACCGCCCTCTGCAGTGCACTCGCCGCCGAATTCCCTCGCTCCACGTTCTTCGCCGGCAAGCTGATCTGGAAGCGCGAAACCTGGTGGCAGCGCATCCTGCACAACGAGACCGCCTACCAGATTGAACGCCGCCTGCACTGGAAAGGCCTGCCCATGGCCGTGCTGCCCATCCGCGTGGGACTCGGCGCAGAGACACGTGCGGCGCCAGTGAAGGCTGGGTAGCCGAGTGTGCGGTCCGACACAGGGCTGCACACTCGGCGTGCGCGCCGTCGACTGAGACCTGACATGATAGCAGCATGAGCGGAAGGACTCGGAAGGGAACGAACCTCGCGTGCGCGACGCTGGCAGCACTCATCGGCCTCGCTGGATGTGGACAGAATGGGTCCGATGGCCCAGTGAAGAAGGGCGAAGGCCATGACGGGGGAACACTGGCCGAGGGCGGAGAGGCGGGCGTCGACCCGGGAGCAGCCGCAGCGCCGCTGGTTCCGTGCACCGACGATCCTTCGGCTCTGATCTGGGCCCGCGACAACTACGGTTGCGGCACTTGCGGAACCGACGGCTTCTATCCGCTCGTGTGCTTGGGCGGCCACCTCGCGTGTGCAACGTCCTATAGCGGCACTGGAGGCGCGACCATCACGGTGCCGAGCTCCATGTATGTGGTGAACATGGCCGACTACCAGACACGCACCGGGCAATGTGCCTTTATGGCCTCCGCCACGTATCCCAGTTTTGGTCTGACCGACCCGCAGGCGCTGACCACGGCGCGCGACCCGGCGCTTCCTTTGAAGCTCAGGTCGGGCGTCTCGATCTATTCGCAGGGCTTCGGCTCGATTTTCACTGACCGCACCGTCGGGGAAGAGGTTATCCGCAGCCTCGTGGTGCTGACCGACATGACGGGCGGCGCGCCGGTTCCTTACGCCATTGGCGACCCCGCCCGGGATCCCATCGCCTACGCCGAGACCATTACGCTGACACCGGTCACGCCCTTGCTAGCCAGTCACTGGTATCGCGTGACCATCTTCCCGGCCGAGGTCCAAACGCTGGTGAACTGTCACACCCTGGGGCGTGGGCTCTCGGGGTGGCTGACCTCCCCTCAGAATACGGACTTCTACACCTACAGCCGCCCGATGGTCGGCCAGATGTTCGTCGCGGACAAGGGTGGCAAGGGATACATCCAATTCAGCTTCACCGAAGTGCTGACAGCCGCTGACCTCGCCTCCAACCCGATGGCCGTGGTCACCGTCGACGGTGTCGCGCAAACAGGCTGCCCAACGCCCTACGCCTGCTCAGGAGATGCAAACAACGTGGCCAGTGAGCTGCGCCTCGACATGCAGGCGGTTCCGCAATCCTTCGCAGAAATCAGTCTTCGCATCCCGCACACAATCAAGAGCGTCAACGGGGGTACCATCCTCGACGGCATCACCGGGAATCCGGCCGTGACAATCGACGGTGACTGGGCCGTCTACACCTTCAAGGCTTCTGACATGGTCCTCACCGACAACAACATGGTCAAGCGCTGGTACTACCTCGGGCCATAGGCCGCACCGCTCCTCCCAGGCAGGTCACGGAAGCCGTCGTCACCAGCAACGCGCCCTGACGAAGACATCCTGGTCATCCTTCGTGCTCCAATGTCCAGCAGGCGCAGGGGTGGCGGGTGGCAGTAAGGGAGGGGACCCGTCGTGTGCGAAGGTCGCGTGCCGCCCGCGCTACGGGCGCACTCCCGGATGATCGGATTGTGCAGTTTGCAAGTTGAGTCGACCAAATCACACGACGGGGAGCAATCGCGTGGGGAGCTCGCCGGCTTT
>PMLH01000591.1 GCA_003159055.1 Myxococcales bacterium | reverse complement strand
ACCTGGTGCCAGGTGTGTCCGTCCTGATACTGCAGGTGCCACAGCATGTTCAGCGTTGCGCGCGCGCGGTCGCCGGCGTTGTGAACCGTCCCCAGGGTGTCCTGCGCCGAATCGCGCGTGCCCATGCCGCGCCCGGTGCCGGTTTCGTAGGCGGAAACGAAGCGCGACCAGAACAAGGTCGTGCGGCACTGGATCGGATTCCACACGTTCAACATCGCATTGATGATGGGGTCGGGCGTCTCGACGGTGAAACGGCCGAGGTAGTCGTTCCAGTCAGCCTCAAGCGCGGCAAAGGCGGCGGTCACGTTTCTGGCATCCTGGTAGCGCTCGACGACGGTCGCGATACGCGCCGGCTCGTCGGTGACGCCCATGATGAAGACGATTTGCTTTTCCTGGCCCGGCGCCAACGTGATGTTGTGGCAAAGCGAGCCGATGTTGTTGCCACGGGCGGCCTGCGTGCCCGTGGGCTTGCCACTCTCGACCATCTCGGGATTGGAGAGGTCACGCCAGCGGCCCACGAAAACCTCGCGGTCAGTCTCGAACCCGGCCGGCTTCACGCTGGACGCGAAGTAGTTGGTGGTGGGCGCGAAACGGGTCTTGGACGTGATGATGCCGTCCTTTACCCGAGCTTCCAGGATGTGCTGGCACCAATCCAGGTTCAGCTGGTCGCCGAGGGTGTCGCGGAAACTGAACTCGACGTACGAGAAGCTGCGCAACTTGCGGGCCTTCTTGCCCGTGTTCTTGATCTTCAGCACCCACAGCTCGCACGGGCAGGTCTCGTCGGCCGGCGCGGGCGGCACGAAATAAAGCAAGCTGGCCTCGATGCCATTGCAGGTACTGGCGATCTTCGAGTATCCGGCCCCGTGGCGGCATTCGTACGACGACAATTTCACCGCCGGGGTCGGCTGCGCGGTCGGGCTCCAGTACTTCCCGGTTTCCATGTCGCGCAGGTACACGTAACGACCCGGCTGATCCGCCGGAATGGCGTTGTACCGGTAGCGCGAAACGCGACGATTCTTCGGGTCGCGGTCGAACGCGAAACCACCTGCTGCATTCGACACGATGCCGCCATAGCGGCCTTCCCCGATGAAGTTGAACCAGGGCGTGGGCGTGTCGGGCCGGGTGNNCCAAGATAGTTGCTCCAGGATTGAGGCGTGTCCGGCCGGGTAATGACGTACTCGCGCTTCTCGGTGTCGAAATAGCCATACGGATTCGACAAGACCCTATTCGTGGTCATGGCCGTTTTCTTGCTCTTGCCTTTGCTTCGCATGGTCGACCTTCCCTATTGGGCAGTCACGGCCGGCGCCGCCGCACGGCGCTCGCCAAGTTCCTTCTCGATGGTCTTCATCTTCTTGTCGTCGAGCGTGTAGAGCAGCGGCAACAGCGTCGCGAGCACGCTGCCCACCGATGGGATGAAGCTGACCAGCAGCTTGAGGCCGGTCAGCGACCCGGCGCTTTGCACGGCGCCGGCCTTGTAACCGAAGGCGGTCAGGATCAGTCCGGTCACAGCGCCGCCGACGGTCCAGCCCATCTTCTGTGCGAAGGATGATGCGGCGAAGACCAGGCCGGTCGAACGACGGCCGGTCTTCCACTCGGAGTAGTCGGACGCGTCCGCGTACATCGCGTAGACCAGCGCCGCGGAGGGTCCCATGATCAGGTTCGCGAGGATCTGCAGCACGAACATGAGGACCACGTCTTCGGGCCGCAGGAAGAAAAAGGCGATGGTCACAATGGACGTCAGGCCCATCATGATCATGTACAGCAGCCGCTTGCCGATGCGCTTGGCAATCGGGGCAACCATCGACGTACCGAACAGGGTCGACAACGAGCCCACCACGAAGAACGCGCCCAGCATGCTGTTGGCCGTGAAGTGCATCCCCAGCACGGTCTGGTCGCCGACGTAATATTTGAAGTAGTAGGCGAAGCAGCCATTCCGGATCGACACATAGCTCAGCGTCGCGATCCCCAGCACAAACAGGATCAGCCAGGGAACGTTGGTGACCACGTCACCCAGGTCGCGGATGAAGGACGACTGGGTCGCCTTCGGCACGACGCGCTCCTTGGTGGTCGCGAAGCAGACAATCCACATCACCATGCCGAGCAAGGCATAGAGGCCAACCGTCATCGCGAATCCAAGCTGCTGGTTCTTGCCGCCGAAGGCCGACACCAAGTACATCGTGCACAGGCTGACAATGAGACCGGCCGAGTAGGCGCCGATGAAGCGGAAGGAAGAAACCTTGGTGCGCTCTTCGCTCGAGGGTGAAATCACGCCCATCAAGGCCGAGTAGGGCAGGTTGATCGCGCTGTACACCAATCCGATGAGGCCATAGGTGATGTAGGCCCAGACCAGCTTGCCGGAGGGACCGAAGGGCGGCGTGATGAAAGCCAGTGTGCCGCATACCCCGAACGGCACCACGAACCAAAGAATGTACGGCCGGAACTTGCCCCAGCGCGTGGTGGTGCGGTCGGCGATCATACCGATGACGGGATCGAACACCGTGTCCAGGATGCGGGTGAGGAAGAACAGCGTCGCCATCGACGCCGGCGCCAGCCCGAACACGTCCGTATAGAAGAGATTCCCGAAAAAGACGAAGGTCATCCAGAACAGGTTGGAGGCCGTGTCGCCGAGGGCGTAGCCGGTCTTTTCCTTGAACGAGAGCTTTTCGCTTTCCGTGTTGGTCGTGGTTGTCATCGCGGTCGTCACTCCTGCCGAGGGGAAAAGTCGCTGCCAGATCGCCAGTCTGGCTGGCGGCTCGCGACTCTACGGCCACGGTACGGAGCAAGCAACCGGGAAGCGTGCGACCCGGGCGATCCGCGGCCGCAAGGGATGGCTCACCACCACACCTTGCAGACCGCAGATCGGGCGAAAATGTTCTTGCGTCAGCCGACCGAGGTTCGGGCGTCGGCCGCGACCGGCTTGCTGCCATCGACCGTGATGCTGCCGTCGGTGGCGACGCTGACCTGGTAGTGCTGCAAGGCCGAGCGGGCCGGGCCGTGGGTTACCACCCCGTTGCCGTCGAAGGACGATCCGTGGCAGGGACAATAAAGCCCGGCGGCTATGGTCTCGCTGTTGTCTTCCAGCACGCAGCCAGCGTGCGTGCAGATGGCGGACATCGCGTACGGCCCCTTGCTGTCGAGGCCGACGACGACGTTCGACGATAGGACGCGCATCGAATTCAACTTGAAATCCGAGACGTTCATGGCGCTGATCGGACCGCTCGGCGGCGAGCCCGTGGCGGGCGAGCAGCCAGGCAAGGCAGAGGTCAAGATCAGCGCTCCCGCCGAGCCCCCAATCACCTGAAGAAGCTCTCGCCGGTTCAAACGATGACACGCACAGTTGCCACTCTTGCTTTCTTCGTGCATACAGGACCTCCGAAGTCTGGTTTCAACGGATCCAGTACCACCACGCTCGATTGTTCAGGCAGCTCCACCGAGCAGAATGGCTGCGGCTTTTGCAGCCAAACCTCGGGGCCAGTGGCAGCCGGTTCCGTGTCCGGATCCGATTCCGTAGCCGGTCCCGGCACCGGCACCGGCCGCCGGTTCCGGTTCTCAGCCCGGCCTGCGCGCGCGGAACTTCTTCACGAAGCCACTCGGGCGGTAGGTCAGCTTGGCTTGGCGCAAGCCCGGGTCGCCCAGGTCCTGCTCGCGGTTGATCCTCGTGCAGGTCGCCGGCAGCGAACGGGCAAAATCCATGTTGATGACCTGGTACAGACCCTTGATGTCCGGAATCGCCTTTTCGTAGTGAACGACGAACATGGTGCCCGCGGCGACGTACTCTCCAAGCGTGTACCCGGCGGGCGTCTGACCAACGTAGTAAACCGACCCAACTAGTCCGAATTCTCTCGCATGAGCCAGGGCGTCGCGGGCGGGGGCGTAGTCCGCCTGGTCGCGCGCGCCCTCGCGCCAGGCTTCCAAAACTCCCAGCGCGTCGGCAGTCCGCTCGGCGGCGAGCGGGAAGGCCTGGTAGTCGTGGTGCTTGACGAACCGGTGCACCAGGTTGCGTTTCCGCTGCAGGGCTCGGCCGGCCAAAGTGGCCAGCGCCTCGCGCGGGTAGAGGTAATCGAAGTTGTCGCGGTCCTCGCTGACCAGCAGCCCGGCCTGGCGCAGGGGTTCGGCCTGCGATTCGGTGACCAGCTTCATGGTTCCGAAACGCTGGAATAGCTGGTCCAACAAATCGGGGCCTGGCAGGGCGAACGGGCAGACGAAGAAGCTTTGTCCCTTGTCGTCGCCCGCCAGCACGATGGTGCCGTCGGTCAGCCGAGCAACGCGATAGCCGTGCGAATGGCGAAAGCAGTAGATGCCGGCGAAGGAAAGCTCGGACACGCCTTCCCCAAGCCCACGAAAAAGCGGATCGAGAATCTCTCGATCCGCGAGGTCCAGCGCGGTCAGGTCTGGGTAGGTTCCGATCATCCCGTCGGAGACAGTGTAGCAGCCCGGCTGCACATGCCCACGAGAAGACGCCGAAAGCTGTCTAAGAGGGTGTCTGAAAAGCCGGACGGTCGGGCCTTGAACCAGGACCAAGCAACTGGCGAAGGCGCGGGAAGCTCGATTCCCCTCTCCCAAAGGGAGAGGNNGACAACTTTTCAGACGCCCTCTAACCACCCGTGCCGGCGACGAAGTTGAACGGGTAGGAAACGATGGCGATGCCACCCCCGGTTGGCGCAGGGAACGGCCAGCGCCTGACCGCATCGACCACGCACTTTTCGACCCGAACGTTGCCCATGGTCGTGCTCTGCAGGACCGAGCTCAAGACCTGGCCTTGCGGCGAGATGACGAACTGGACCGACACGCGGCCCTCGAGGCTCGCCTTCTTCACCAGCTCCTGGTCGTAGCAGTACTTCACCTCGTTCATGTGCAGGTGAACGACCCTGCGGATGATGTCCTTGTCGAGCGACCCCTTGACGTGGGCGATTCCCTGCGTGATGACCGGTCCCCTGGGGATGTGCCTGGCCAGCCCGCCGATGCCCGGGCCTCGCCCGTAGCCACCGTGGCCCAAGGTTCCGTAGCGAGCCGTGCCGATGGTATCGAGCCCGATGCCCCCGCCGCCCGCGCCGGTGCCGTTGACGCCGAAGCCGCCCGGCCCATACGCCTCCGCGAGTCCGTCGCCGACCAGGTTGCCGATGATGTTCTCGGGAGCGTCGCCGACCGCCACGCCACGGCCGAACATGTCGGCGAATTGCGAGCTGGTGACCGAGCTCAGGATGCCAAGAAAGCCCGCATTCCGCGCGGCAGCTGCGGCCTCGGCCTTGCCCGTGTGCATGTCGATGCCGTTGCCCTTGATGGCGTAGGCACCATTTTGCCGCTTCGAATTCGGGCTGCCCATTTTGCCGGACGCACCGATGTGTGCCTGGCCGGCATCGCCGGAATTCTTGTCGGGCTTCGCCGTCGCGATCTCCGGCGCCTTTTCCAGCTCCGGGGCGGTGACGATGAAAGGAAGGAATTTTCTGCTCATCCCAAGCAGGTCGCCCGATGCCGTCGTGCCGTCGGGCGGAATCGCAAAGCTGAGCATCAGCAGCATCACCAGGGCCAACACGGACCCAACCGTGAACTTCTGCTCCTGCCAACTCCAGGCGAACCAGCGCCGTGGCAGCTGTCTGGCCCCGGTGGTGTGGTCCAGCCGGAAGCTCATGGCTCCGCACTGGATGCGAGCATGCCCCTGCGGCGGTAAGGTGAAATTGCTGCCTCGGCCGGCCACGTAGTCGCCCAGCCGGTACACCTTTCCACCCACCGACACGTCGCCGGTCATCTTCGGGGTCACGCTGATGAGGAAGCTGTCGCCCCACTTCGACACCAGTTGCAGATCGGCGCCACCGAGGATGTCCGTCGCGGCGGGAGCGTCGGCCGAGGGCGACTGGCCGATCACGTAGTTGGTCTTCGGGTCGAGCCCGTGGCGCGACTTGGCCTGGCCGGCAGTTTCCGGCAGCAACCGCGTGCCGATGAGGACGCCGTTGAAGACGGCGCGTACCTGCAGCGCCGGTTCGGCATCGGGTTCGTAGATGGTGGGTAGTTCGGGACGTTCGTCGATTCTCAGTGCAGAGCTATTCATGGCATGCTCCTCGCGTTGGGCCGGAGCCTCGTCGCCAACGCCGCCCTCGGAGGGCGCGTGGCACCACGAACGGCATCCGGACAATCCAGGGACGAGGGGGCCGGCACCCGCCGGCCGCAATCACCATCGCCCTTCTGCTGTTATGGACAACCCGAATTTGGATTCGGTTCCGGACTTCGCAGGTTTTTTCAGACCCGTCTTGCAACCATGGCGTGAACGAAGCGCGGCCGGCAATGCCAGTTGCTATCGGCTCAATTCAGCACCAAGATACCTGTGCTCGCAGTTTGGGGCGGAACCAAAGGAGGAATCTGAGCATGAAAGCCACTCTCTTCGCGATGTTGGTCGTTCTGTTCCTTGCATGCCTGCCGAGCTCGGCCCGCGCGGATGCCGCCGAAACCTTCGACAAGAAGTGTGCGGGTTGCCATGGCAAGGATGGCAAGGGCAGCACGACGATGGGCAGAAAGCTCAACCTGAGAGATCTGAGCAACCCCAAGGTGCAGGAGGGCGCCACGGATGCGCAGTGGGAAAAGATCATCCTCGAAGGCGTCAAGGGCGAAGGTGGCAAGAACGTTATGCCAGCCACCAAAGCCACACCGGACGAGGCGAAGGATCTGGTCAAGATCGTTCGCAAGCTGAAGAAGTAGTCAAGACGTGTCTGTCAATCGCGGACCGACCCAGACTGAGCGAGCAAGCCTGCCCGCGAGGCGCGACGAGCGCGCATAGCGGGCTATGTAAGCGAGGAGAAACGAAGCGGGCGGGCTGCGCAGCCAGGCTGGCGACGGGAGCGATTGATGGACACGTCTTCAGCAGCCCGGATTGCCAGGGCACGGCCACTCTTTGACGACGGCGCAGTTCCATCGACCGGCTGCGCAGACGCAGTAGCCGGCGTGGGAGGTGCCGGTCGCGTCGATGAAGCTCTTGCCAGTCGACGCGCCACACGGCGCGCACGTTGTGGCTGTGCAACTGGCGCCTATGGTTGGTGGCGTTGCTTCGCAGGCGGGGACGGCCGCTGGCAACCTGTAGCAGGAATAGTCGGCACTGGCCGGGAAGCCGCAGGTTAGGCACTTCCACGTGGCCGACGCACAGGTGCAGGTCTTGTTTCCGATCTTGGCAGATCCAGACCCAGGTCCGCACATGCTGGAGCAGTCTTGGTCCGTGCCCACCGTGCAACTGCCGGTGATCGTCGTACAGGTCGGTAGGCACTGCTTGTCGCCGCCGGCGGTTGCATTGTCGGAGCAGGTTGTGCCGACGGTACAGGTGTCGTTGGCGCAGCAGGGTTGCCCTGCTCCGCCGCAGGTGGTGCAATTGCCGCCCGAACAGATGGTATCGCTTGCCGTGCACTTGTCGCCCGTGCAGCAGGGCTGGCCGGCTTGGCCGCAGGCAGGTGGGGGAGGCGCGCAGACGTGGGTCGCAGTCTGGCAATTCTCGCCCGAAATACAGATGAGGCATTCAACCGTGCCGCCACACTGGTCGGGGACCTTCCCGCAGCGTTTGCCCGCCCCCTTGCCGCATTCAATCGCGAGGGGTGTGCAGGGGCCGCCGTCGCCGCCCCGGCCCGCGGCATCGGCTGGGCTGCCGCCGCTGCCTCCACTGCCGCTGCTGCCGCCGCTGTCGCTGCTGCCGCCGGTCGCAGGAAGCTGACCGCTTTTCCAGCAAAGCCCGGACACGCAGCCGTAGCCGTCGGGGCAGCGGGGCGGGTCGTCGTTCGAGCACTCCTGGCTGCCGTTCAGTGGATGGGCGCTGAAGGTACAAGCAAGCCCAAGCACGGCCACGGATGCGATGGCGATTTTCATTGGAAGGTTCCTGCTGCAAGAAGGCCGGCGCCGCCTGTCGCCAGCAAGGGGGCGAGCCCGACGCGTACCTCATGATTTGTCCGCGCGCGACCTCGCCAATAGAGCACAGCGCCAGTGGCGACCAGCACCAAGCCGGCGCCATAGCAAACCCATTGCCCCGCTTCCGCACGCTTGCCGGCCTGGGCGTCGGCGTAGTTGAACTGCGGCGCCTTGCTGACCGAATTGGAAAGAGCATGCGTTTGCGCACTAAGGAGCACGCCGACGACCCCGGCGGCGACGCCCGCGGCTCCAACCACCACCCCGGCCACGCGCAGGCCGCGCGATCCATTCGATGGCTGCACGCTTGCCGCGGTCGTGTCCGCGGCGGACGAAGGTTGCACTGACGCTGGCGGGGCGCCGGGCGTCGGGCCAGTCGAATCGGCCTCGGATTTGGCGGCGACCCCGGGCTCGCCACCCGATGGCTGCGATGGCTGCAATGGCTGCGCGTCGGCGTGAGCCGGTGGCAGCGAAACGCCGCCCTCGCCAACTTGGGCAGTCACCGCGGGGTTGGCGGGCGGTGCAATCTCGGGCTGCGTCGGCGCGCCACCGCCTTGTCCCGTCTGGGCCGCCGCCGTGCGTTTGGCTTCCTTGCCTTCCTCGTCCAGTTGCTTCTGCAGGGTCCGGATTCGTTCCTCGACCTCGGTCCGCTGCGGGCTCTTGGGATCCTTGATCAGGTAGTTCTTGTAGAGGTCCAAAGCCCGTTTGGTATTTCCGGCCCGCCTGTAGGCCTGGGCCACGTTATAGAGGAAGATTGGGTCGGGCCGCAGCTCGTACGCCTTGGCGAATCCCTGGATGGCGGCGTCCCAGTTCCCAAGGTCGAACTGCTTCTGGGCTTCCTGGAACGACTGCCGAGCCTGCACGGTCGCCGCATCCTCGGCCTGGACAGGGCGGGGGTTGGTCAGCAGGCCAGCCAGGATCAGGATGGCGACATAGAATATACGAGGCAAGTTCGGTTCCTTTCCACTAGGTGAGTGGCGTCGCAGCTCGAAGATGAATCTACCATTGCGATCGCCCTCCAAACAGCCCGCCCGCTGCGGTCCGACGCCGCACGGGATCCACTGCTGCCGACACCCCAGCGGGGAACCGCACCTGGTTCAATGGAGGCGCGCTGCGTTTCCGTCGAGAATCGCACCGCGTCGCATGGCGTCTTCCGGTTAGCCAAAGTCCCCTTTCCGTGGTAGGCATCGGCCCCACCGATGGACACCTACATCGGATTCCAGGGAAAGGCTGTGATGAAGGAAAACCCAGGAAAGATCGGTATCGATATCGGCGCGGTGTCTTTGAAGGCAGTCCGTCTGGCTGCAGATGGTTCCGTTCTCAAGTCGTTCTACGCTCGCCATCGCGGCGAGCCGGCCAAGGTGCTCGAGACCGCGCTGGCCGAGCTCTCCGTCGGTCCGGGTGATTCGATTGGGTTCTGCGGGGCGAACAGTGCCCGGTTCTGCGAATCGTTCGAGCTTCCGCGCCTGGACCTGGCTTCCTGCCAGATCCCAGTGGTGCGGGCCGAGTTTCCCGAAGTCGTGAATATCATTGATGTCGGCGGCGGATCGCTAACCTTCGTGCAGCTGGACTCCCAGGGCCACTTCCAGAACTACGCCACGAACTCGATGTGCGCGGCGGGAACCGGGTCGTTCCTCGACGAGCAGGCCGCCCGGCTTGGTATCTCCTACGACGACCCGACCTTGGTCGGCTCGGTTGCCGAGCCCCCGTCGATTGCCACCCGCTGCTCGGTTTTCGCCAAGAGCGACCTGATCCACCGCCAGCAAGAAGGCTACAGCAAGGCAGCCATGTGGTCGGGCCTTTGCCGAGGCATGACCAGGACCCTGATTGGTACGCTTCTGCGGGCCAAGCCCCTCGACAAGCCGACCGCCATTCTGGGCGGCGTGGCCTTGAACAAGGAAGTCGTCCGCTGGCTCAATGCCGCCTATCCAGGCCTTCTGCGCATTCCGGCTCAGCCGCATCTGATGGGCGCCATCGGGGCGGCGAGCAAGGGCGCCGTGCCCAAGCGTCTGCCGTCGCGTGAGGCCATTCACCGCATCGCCGCCAG
>PMLH01000349.1 GCA_003159055.1 Myxococcales bacterium | reverse complement strand
AGAATCAGACCTGGAATGATCGAAATACCAACCGCAGCGCGACTTGGGTTGAGGATACGCAGCTTCGGCAGAACCGCGATGTCGCCGATCCCCTGATAATTGGTCAGGTAGTGGACATCGTCATCGCTGCCGGAGGTGTGCGTGCTTGGAATCCACTTCCCCGTGTTGTAGCCGGCCTCATAGGGCGTGCCTTCCCCCGATACCACGCCGAAAGGAACCGCCAAGCCAAGCTGTAAACCAACGTGGTCGGTCGCAAAGATACCGATGGCCCCCTGCAAGGTGAAGGTCATCAGGAAATTGATGTCCATCGCCCGCTGCTGGTGCTGGCCATTTCCGCCGCCGAGATCGATGGCGCTGCCATCCATCTTCAGCGGCTTCCAGGCACCAGTCCCGATGAGGCCGAACGACACGTTAAGAGGCGCCAAGATCTGGGCTCCGTTGAGGGTGATGTACCCTTTCGTGTCCGCTGCAGGTCGGAAGGTTTGGAGATCGATGGGGGCGCTGCCGATTGTCTGTGCATTCGCCGCGGCGCTGGCCAACGTCGCAAGAACCAGCAGGGCCAAACCGAATGCGGATCGTCGGGCTTTCATGTTTTTCTCCGTCGGAAAGGGGGGCGAATAAGCCTGCACTCGAACTGCTCAGGTAGGAGTCCCCGCATTTATATCAGTGGGCAGATCGAGGGTAAAGCCTCCTCGTGCCTTCCGTCGGAGTTGCCGCAACGATGGCTATTGCTGCCCTGGCGGCTACGCGAGAATGTCGGCCAGCTGTTTGGCGATGCCGGCTCGAATCGACCCCGCAAACGGGCGCATGAAAAGCCCGAGCTCCATGTCGACGTGGACCTTGTCGTCGGCGATGTTCAGACTCGCATGAAGGCCCTTCCGCTTGACGACCAAGCGTTCGCTCCCTTCCCAGTTGCACTCGGCGCTAAAGTCCTGGGCCAACTTGGCCGTGACGCGATCGATACGCGAACGAGCTTCGTCGCGACTGAGACGGTGAGCTATGTCAACTTCCAGCTTGTTCATCGCGATGCAGTCTAGCAGCCCGTGGCGAAACTCTCCACGTCACCGTTCGGGCGCTTCCGAGACTGGCCCGACGATCACCGGCCAAGCGGTCTTTGCTCTGGGCCACGACTTTGGAAGTTTCGTTCTTCGCCGCCTCGGACTATAAATCACCGCCATGCCGCTCATCTTCGAAGAAGTCCACGCCGCCCCTGACAAGAAGAAGGTCAACGAGGAGTACTTCATCCTGGCGAACCGAGGCGCATCCGCGGTTAGCACGGCCGGGCTGCACGTCATTGTCAGCCGCCCCGGCAAGCGCGGGTCGGTCATGGGGCAAATCGACCCGGGCTTCGTGCTGCAGCCGGGCGAGAAGATCCTGATTCTAAGCGGAATTCCGGGCAAGCAGTCGCAAGGCGAACCGCCGGTTCGCGAGGGCATGCGCACGTACTACCTCTTCCAACGTGAAGGGCTGCTGCACGGATCGAGCACCACCCTGCGCTTCGCGCTGAACCAGGTCGACGTGGCGCGCGTCGCCTACCAGAAAGACGCCCCCAACGGCATTGCGCCGCAGACGTAGTCTGATCAGACCTCGAGGATCTCTTTTTCCTTCTTCGCGACGATATCGTCCACCTTGGTGACGGCCGCGTCAGTGGCGTCCTGGACCTTCTTCAGGCCCTGCTTTTCCTCGTCCTCGGTGATTTCCTTGTCCTTCTGGAATTCCTTGAGCATCTCGTTCGCGTCGCGACGAGCCCCGCGCAAAGCCACCTTGGCCTCCTCGGCCATTTTCTTGACCATCTTCACCAGCTCCTTGCGGCGCTCCTCGGTGAGCGGCGGCATGGGCAGACGCACGATCTCTCCGTCGGAGGACGGGTTGAGGCCAAGCTGGGCCGAGCGAATGGTCTTTTCGATCTCCGGAATCAGGGACTTTTCCCACGGCTTGATGGTGATCAGGCGCGGGTCGGGCACGTTCAGCGACGCGACCTGGTTGAGCGGCGTCGGGGTGCCATAGTAGTCGACGCGAATTCCGTCCAAAACCGACACGCTGGCACGGCCGGTGCGGACCTTGCCGAGATCCTTCTTCAGCGCCTCGATGGCCTTGTCCGAATTCGCCTGCAGTTCCTTGAGGACGTCATTTACCATTAGGAGTTCTCCTCGGATGGGGCGACCGCCCCACTCTCGGTACGCGTTTCCCGCCGTTCCTCGACCACCAGGGTTCCAAGCGGCTCCCCTAGAACGACGCGCCGGATGTTCCCCGGCTTTGTCATGTTGAAAACCAAGATCGGCAACTTGTTGTCGTGGCAAAGCGAAATGGCGGTCGAGTCCATCACCGCCAGATGGCGGTTGAGCACGTCCATGTACGTCAAGCGCCGGAACATGCGCGCGTCTTTGAATTTCTTGGGATCCTTGTCGTAGACGCCGTCGACGCGGGTCGCCTTCATGACGATGTCGGCGCCAATTTCCATCGCGCGCAAGGAAGCAGCGGTGTCGGTGGTGAAGAACGGGTTGCCAGTGCCGGCACCGAAAATCACCAACCTGCCCTTTTCCAAGTGGCGAATCGCGCGACGCCGGATGTAGGGCTCGGCCAGACGCACGATTTCGATGGCGCTCATCACGCGCGTCTTGGCCCCGCGCGATTCAAGGGCGTCTTGCAGCGCCAGCGAATTGATCACGGTCGCCAGCATGCCCATGTAATCGNNCGCGGAAGATGTTGCCGCCGCCAATCACCAAAGCGATTTCGACGCCCAAGCTGTGGACGTCGATGATCTCGTCGGCAATCCCGGATAGCACCGCGCGGTCGATGCCGAAGCCCTTGTCGCCCATCAGGGCTTCGCCCGACAGCTTGAGC
>PMLH01000358.1 GCA_003159055.1 Myxococcales bacterium | reverse complement strand
GGCAAGCCCGACGCGCCCCCAAGGCTCGCCTGCGCAGCTCGACCAGATTCTTACCAAAGCCATGCAGCTCCACGCGAGCGACGTGCACCTGCACACCGGGTTGCCGATTCAGATGCGCATGAGCGGCCGCTTGCTCAAATCGAATGGCGCCCCCCTCGAACCTGCGCAGTCCGAGGCGCTGATCATGGAAATCCTGACCGAGAGCGAACGTGCCCAATTCACGGCGCATAACGATCTCGACTTCGCGTACGCGATCCCCGGTGTCGGCCGTTTTCGCGGCAATGTGTACCGGCAGCGAAGAGGCGTCGATGCGATACTCCGCCCGATTCCGCCCGAGCCGCCCACGCTGGAGCAGTTGGGGCTGCCAACCTCGCTCGCGCGCTTGACCGCTTTCCACCAAGGGCTGGTGCTGGTCACCGGCCCTGCGGGTTGTGGCAAATCGTCGACCTTGGCGGCGCTGATCAACTTGATCAACGAGGAACGCCCCGATCACATCATCACGGTCGAGGATCCGGTCGAGTTCGTGCACCGATCGAAAAGCTGCGTGGTCAATCAGCGCCAGGTGCGCAAGCACACCGAAACCTTCGCAAGCGCGTTGCGTGCGGCGCTGCGCGAGGATCCCGACGTCATCTGCATCGGCGAGTTGCGCGATCTGGAAACCATTTCCCTCGCGATCACCGCGGCGGAGACCGGACACTTGGTGCTCGGCACCCTTCACACCAACGATGCCGGCCGTACCATCAACCGCATCCTCGACGCCTACCCGCCCGACCAACAGTCGCAAATCCGCGCCATGATCTCGGAATCGCTGCGCGCCATCGTGTCGCAGAAACTGGTGCCCACCGTCGACGGTTCGCGCCGGGTGCCCGCGCTGGAGATCCTGCTGGTCAACATCGCCGTGTCCAATCTGATTCGCGAAGAACGCGTCTTTCAACTGCGGTCGGTCATGCAGACCGGACGTAACCTCGGCATGTGTCTGTTCGACGATTCACTGCTGGAGCTGGTCAAGAGCGGCACCATCAGCAAAGAAACCGCGCGACGGCACTGCGAAGACCCGAAGGCATTCGTGTAGCCATGGCACGCCTTGATGAGCTCTTCCGCTACCTCAAAGACAACAAGGGATCCGATCTGCACCTCGGCGCCGGACTTGAGCCGCGCATTCGCCGGCATGGGCACCTGGAGAAAGTCGCCAACTGGCCGGTATTGAGTGACGCCGATTTGCGCGGCCTATTGAGTGAGCTCACCTCGCCCAAACAGTGGGACCATTTCACCAAGACTTTGGACCTGGATTTCGCCTATGGTCTGGAGGGCCTCGCGCGCTTTCGCGCTAACTATCTCAACCAGGAAAACGGCGTCGGCGCAGTCTTCCGCATCATCCCGGAAGAAATCATTCCGCTCGAAAAGCTGAACCTGCCGCCCGCGACTGAGGGTCTCGCGAACCTGGAGCACGGCCTGGTGCTGGTGACTGGGCCGACTGGTTCGGGCAAGTCGACCACGCTGGCGTCCATCATCGACAAAATCAATCAAGTCCACGACCGCCACATCGTGACGATTGAAGACCCCATCGAGTTCGTGCACCCCAACAAGAAGTCGACCATTTCCCAACGCGAAGTCGGCACCGACACCGAGAGCTTTGCGTCCGCCTTGCGCGCCGCCATTCGCCAGGATCCGAACGTGATTCTGGTCGGCGAAATGCGCGACTTCGAAACCATCTCGCTGGCCATCACCGCCGCGGAAATGGGCGTGCTGGTTTTCGGCACACTTCACACCAACAGCGCCAGCAAGACCATCGACCGCGTGATCGACGTCTTCCCCACCGATCAACAGCGGCAAGTGCGCGGCATGCTTGCCTCGTCGCTGGCCGCAGTCGCCTCCCAATTGCTCCTGCGCACGGCAGATGGCAAGGGCCGCGTCGCCGCACTCGAATTGCTGCTGCGAACCACGGGTCTGTCCAACGTGATCCGCGAAGGCAACACGCCGATGATCAACTCCATCATCCAAGGCGGCAAGAAGGACGGCATGCAATCGATGGACGACGCCCTGTTTGCCTTTCTCAACGAGGGCCGAATCACCGGCGAAGACGCTTGGCTGAAAGCCAGCAACAAGAAACGCTTCGAGAATTTCGCGCCGCAGGTGTAAACGGCGCCTCCGGCTCGATCAGCCCGATGCGATCGACCGCATCCGTTCGAGCCGCACTTGGGCGTCGGGCGATAGCTTTGCCAACAGGTTGGCGGTCTCCGGATGCTCCGGTGCGATGGATTGCAGCACGAATCCCGGTGCGAAGAGCTCGTCGTTCCTGTGCACGCTCGCGTAGGCAAGGATCGCCGGCAGCACACCGTCCACGCTCCAACCGAACGCGAGAACGAACCGATCCATCGATGCACGAAGTCCGGCGGCTCGCGCTTCGTCACCCTCGTTGAGTGCCGCCACCAAGGCCTCGGCCAGGGCGTTGAGGTCGTCCATCTGGCACGCCACGGCGTCGCGGCGAAGCTCGGCTGCGGTCGCGTCTGAAATGGCTGGCGTCGTCGATGACATCGTCTCGGGCTGCCGTCAGCCTACACCACCCACGCATCACGCCGGCAAAAAAGTCACACCGTGTCTCGCAGCCGCGCTATAAATTCCAGCTCGGAGGGACGATGCGCTCAGCACGCAAGCTCAGACCAGTGGAGGATCTCGAACCCGCCCGAACCGGTGCAATCGAGGGTCATGTGGTGACGGTTGGACCAAGCGGAAGGGCCGCATTCCACGACGAGGCTGGCCAGACCATGGAGGTTCGCGTTCCCAGCCAGATCGACCGCCGTTGGTTGGAAGCAGCCGTGGCTCTGGCGCCGGTGCCTGCGATTGCGGTGCTGGCCGAAGGACTGCGCAAGCCCGTCCTGTGGTGCACGTTTCCCGCCCCGGAGCACGAGGCCTTGAGCGAGCACATCAAGCTGGAAGCCAAGACCATCGAGCTTGGCGCCAGCGAGTCGGTGACCATCCGCACCGGCAAGTCGCTCATCACCGTGTCCGCGGCTGGTGAAGTCCAGGTGCGCGGGAAGAACATCTTGTCGCGCGCGACCAACCTCAATCGCATCCGTGGCGGAGGGGTCCGCATCAACTAGCGCGATGGGCTCGATCATCAACCTCACGCCCTACGCCGTCGGCGAGCACGCGGGCAAAGACGCCGAAGGCATGCCCATGTTCGTGGCCATCGTGAAAGCAAGCTTCACCTGGCAGGACAGTGGCGCGGTCGTGCCCATCGCCACGGCTCCGCTGCAAGAACAGGACGTGTTCGCTGGCGAGCCCGCAAGCTCGGGAATCCTCGCGGCCTCGGATCGCCTGCCGCCCAAAGCGCGAATCGACGTTCTGCTGCAAGGATCTCTGACCTTCCCGTCGCCGGTCACGGAAGCCGACGTGGCCATGCGCGTGGGCGCGCACCTGCGCAAGACCGTGCACGTGTTCGGCGCGCGCTTCTGGCTGCCCGGCCTGGTGCACGACATGGTGCCGTCCAAGCCCCAACCGGTCGACGGGCTGCCCATCGCGTGGGAGCTGTCGTTCGGCGGCTCGGATAGCCAGGACACGCGCGCGACCGAGCTGCGCAACCCTGCGGGCAGCGGCGTGACCAAGCGCCCGGCAGAGCTGCAAGGCAAGCGCGCGCCCAGCTTCGAGGACGCCTCGACGCCCATCAAGTCCAGCAACGACCGCCCTGCCCCACAGGGGTTCGGCGCCGTCGCCGCCCACTGGCAACCACGCTGCAAGCTGGCCGGTACCTACGACCAGGCCTGGCAGGCCTCGCGTGCCCCGCTCTCGCCCAAGGATTTCGATCCCGCCTACTGGAACGTGGCGCCCGAGGATCAGCAGATGCCCGACTACCACCCTGGCGAGGAGGTGCGGCTGTTCAACATGACCGAAAGGGGCAACGACCTGTTCGTCCTGCCCGAGCTCGATGTCCCGGTCATGTTCAGCGCGCGCGAAAACGTTCTGCAAACCCAGGCCCAGGTCGACACCATCATCATCGAGCCCAGCGAGAGGCGATTCTCATTGGTGGCTCGGGCCAGCTTTTCGCCACGCCCGAACCTGCTGGGCATGGGGCAAGTGGTGGTCGGCCACCCGACCGCCGCCTGCCTGCGCGCGCTCGAATCCGGCAAGGTGTACCGCGTGCCGCACCGGTGGAGGTCGGCGCCATGATCGCCGTCGAGGCCGCCGGGGCGACATCGCCGGTGGGGGCCAACCTAACCGACACCCTGATCGGGCTCTACACGCGCGTCCAGCTCTTCGAGGACCTGGGCGTCTTGGATGAAGAGGGTGAGCCGCTGAGCGGAATGAAGATTCCCTTTCCCAACGGGCCGGCCGGTCCCGAGCGGTTGCTGGCCATGGCTCACGCTGTGGTCGACGAGGCAACCCTGACTATCGAGCCAAGCGCGAAGATCCCGCTGCTGCTCTGCCTGCCCGAGGCCAGCGCGTTTGCAGACGCGTCCCCCGAATGGCCTGCCGACCTGATCTCTAGCGTGCTCGCGCAGTCAGCCCTCCCGCTCGATCCCATTCGCAGCCGCGCGATCCCGCGCGGGCGCGCCGGCTTGGTCGAGGCCCTGGGCGCCGCCCTGGGGCTGCTAAAAGAGCCCACGATTCCATATTGTCTGGTCGGCGGCGTGGACTCGTTCGTCGACGATGGTCGAGTGAATGCGCTGGTCGGCGACGGCCGCGTGCTCACCGTTGGCAACAAAGACGGCTACGTCCCTGGGGAGGCCGGCGCAATGTTGCTGCTGACCAATCGGCCGAGCCCGGGCGCCCTGGCCCGGTGGCTGGGGGCCGCCGCGGGAAACGAAGACGCCTGCCGGGGCAGCGATGGCCCCATCACGGGCGCCGGCCTACAGGAAGCGATGGCGAAAGCGCTCAGCCAGGCCAAGCTCGACTTCGACGGCCTCGACTGTCTGGCCCACGACTTTTCCGGCGAACAGCGCTACTTCGAAGAGCTGCTGCTTGCCACGCCACGGCTGTCGCGCGGGCGCGCGAGCAATGCCGTCGAGGTGCCGGCGGTTTCCACCGGCGAGACCGGCGCAGCCGCCGGGTTTCTGGCCGTTGTCATGCTGGCCTTCCTGCACAGCAAAGCCGTGCACAAGCGAGCGAGCATGGCGGTATTGTCCAGCGACGGCCCCGAGCGCGGCGCCGTCGTGCTTGGGGCCCATCGAGCGGCGATAGAGCGACGATAGCGGGGGGGAACCACCATGGCAGACAACGTCTTCATCAATGGTCGCGCCGCGGTTCACGCGGGATCCATGGGCAAGTCCGTCGCCTTCCCTGACGTGTGCCTGTGCCCGCCATCGCCGCCCTCCGGTCCCATTCCCACGCCCCTGGTGAACACCGCCGTAGCCGCCGACCTGGACGGCTGCGCCGCCACCGTCACCGTCGAAGGCAACCGCATCGCCCACCTTCAGTCCTTTGTGGCCAAGTCCACCGGCGACGAAGTCGCCCAAAGCACCGGTGGCGGAATCATCAGCCACACCACCCAAGGCAAGGCGTATTTCCAGACCTTCTCGATGAACGTCATGATCGAGAACCAACCCGCCGTCCGCCACCTGGACCTGGTGACGAACAACCACCTGGCGAAGATGCCGGGCAATACGCCGCCGGTACCGTGGATGTCGACGATGCTGGCAGGACCGGGGCCGGCGCCGAGGGAGGTGGAGAAGCGAGTTGGGAAGAAGAAGGATTGGATCAGGCTGAGGGTGGTTGACCAGAATGGATACCCGGTCTTTGGTTCGTCGTATGAAATCACGTTGCCGGACAACAAGGTCATCAAGGGGCGTCTGCCGTCCGGTGGTGTCGTCGCCTTCCGCGGATTCGACAAGGGTCTGTGCGAGGTCAAGTTCGACGTCGTGCCTGCAATCGCGGGCCAGTCCCGGAGCACTGACTCGCAAGCTCGAGTCTACAAGGGCTCGCCGCTTCGCCTCGATTCCGGCAAGGAGCACCGGATTCAGGTCACAATTCCCCGGGTTCTTTGTGTTCACTTGCCTATCGATCCAACCGACCAGGCGTACGCCAACGACCAATTCATCGTGCGCAGCACGGATAGCAGCTATGAAGCCAAGCGCAGCATTGCGGACCAGGCGATTGGACGCGGCCGCAAGCTGACGCTGGAGTTCCCGGATTTGGTTCCCGGCAAGCTCTACAGCCTGGTCCACGAGCGTGACGGTGAGCTTCTGGGAGCGTTCTTCACCGAGCAAAGCTACGACGAGCTTTTCCCCGATCCCACGACCAACACGCCTCGGCACCTCAAGGAGACACGGGTCGAGATCCCGGCGGCGTTTGCCGGTCGTTTGCTTTTCGGGGCCTATATCGATGAGGAGGACGACCTGCTCAGCGGCGAGCTTGAGGTCGAACCCGAAGCAAAACCGGAGCAGGGGTGATGGCGAGTACTCAAAAGGCCCTAGCCAAGGACGTCCGGCGCTATCACGAGGACGAGGTTCAAGCGGCGCACACTGTTCCGGTTGCGGTGACCTTTCGACTCTACGAAAAGCTGAGCTCTGCCGGAGCCGGCGGCTTCAAGGCCAGAGCCAAGAACGCAGCGAACTCGACCGAGCCATTCTGGATGTACCTTTTTCAGGAGTGCTGGGACAAATCGATCCGGCTTACCCATGAGATCTACGTCGATGCGCAGGGCTGCTACAACCACGGCGATTGCCACGAGGGCCTAGACACGGACCAGCGGCCCGAAGGTATGGACGTCTGCCGCTCCCTGGTCCTCTGCAGCTCGCATTACCAGGACGATGTCCGGCGCGCGTATCTCTACCATGTCTTACTGTCTCCTTTTCAGATGCCCCAGTCGCGCCTGGACGCCATCATTCCTGGTGGAAGGATCGCCAAGGGGGACTCGGGAAAGTACTCGCGTTTTCTGGCCTGGTCGAAGGATCGCGAGCTCAACCGGATCTGTTTCACGACCACCGAAGAAAAGCGAGGCGCCACGCGCTGTCTCTGGGCACCCTGGATGAAGGCTTGGGCGCTTGCCGACCAGTGTGGGGACGCCCTTTACGACTATCAGAAGTGCGTGCTGGACCAGGCGGATCGTCTGCAGATCGCAAGCTATGCGCTCAGCCTGTCGAGTGTTACCAAGCTGGACGACCACGTCAGCATGGACAACATCAAGGCCCTTCTCAACGAGCGAGAGAGGACGATCAAGCGCCTTGCCCAAGCCAGCGAGCCGGCTGCCGAGTACGTCCAAAGGGCACCGTTCACCGAGATGCTCGCGGATGTAGACGCCGACGACAGCGAAGACGCGATGGCGGCCACCCTGCCCTACCTCTCGGACGTCTTCCGCGTGCTTCCACCCGAGGTTCTCGCCAAGTTGGTGAACCCACGCTACTTCGACTTCAAGTTCTCGTTCAACTCGCTGGATACCTTCAAGGTCGTACGCCGCTCGGCCAAGGCGCTGTGGGAGGTGAACTTGATGTTCGCCAAGGCCCTGGCGGCCCAGAAAGTCCCGCCCGCGATCCTGTCGCGTTTCGTGGACGGCGTGAAATGGTGGTCGCGGAAGATTTTCGGCCGCGAGATCAAGTGGGAGAACGGTCGCTTCAATCCGCAGGATCTAAAGGCTATGGAGACCGCCGCTAAGCGGGCTCCATTCTATTTGAGCTTCGTGCTCGGTCTCGACGTCTACAACGCATTCATTGCTATCGAGAAGCTGCGTTCTCCGTCGAGCACCTCTCGCGACGCCATTGCCGCGATAGGGGCAATCTCGTCCGCGGTTTCGGGCGTAGCAAAGGTAACAGAGTCGCTGGTCACCGATCCGAAACGACTGCAGAGCGTCCGCGAAGTGGCTGCGCAGGGGCTCACGAAGTTAGAGCCCGCGGAAGAGGCCCTCCTGCGCTCTTGGGCGAGCAGCGGAGCCGCGCAAAAGCTGGGAGCGGCGGCGCGGAACACCGTGTTGAAAGGGACGCTGGGGTTCATCGGCGGAGCCGTGGACGCAATTGTCGCCTTCGACGACTTGAGGACGGCGTTTGCCGTTGGCGACTCCGGTGCAGGCGTTTGCTTGGGGCTGATTGTGGTGGGCGGTCTTCTGCTGGCGGCGGGGGCGGCTCTTAGCGTGACTCTCTCGCCGGTGTCGCTCGCAGTTCTAGCCACTTTCGGACAGTCTCTCGAGCTCGCCGGCCTACTCGGAAGCAGCTTCCTCCAAAGTAGCGACCTGGAATTGTGGCTTCGCTTCTGTTGTTTCGGCCGGAAGGCGGCCGACAACGATGCGAACATCGTCCGCAGTTGGACGGACGGTCACACGCTGAGCAAAGTGGCGCAATCGACTCGCCTACAGATCGAGTGCTTCGGACACATTGTCTACCACATGGACGTCTCGGCCCGCCGGATCGACTACGAGCGCCTCGACCCTCTTATGGAAATCGCGGTCAGTTTTGCTTACTGTCTTCCATCCAACGGCCAGCTTTTCCTGCGGGTCGAGGTTCTGCAGGCAGACGGCTCGGCCCGCGTCGTCCGCCCGCTTTCTGCCTGGTCGAATGCGACCAAGAGGCGCGCCTCCGACAAGAAGACCGT
>PMLH01000631.1 GCA_003159055.1 Myxococcales bacterium | reverse complement strand
CGCATCGAGTGCGGTTTCTACGACGCCTTCTTCCTCGGCGGCACGGCATGTTACGTCTTCTGATGTGAACCCTCGAAGGGTTCCCAAACCCTTCGACGGGCTTTGCCCAATGATTGCCCCTGACGCGGGAATTGCTGGGCAGCGCGGGTGCGGACTATCTTGCAATCCTCAGCAGATTTTCGCGAATCTCAATGATGACCTTCGTGTCAACAAACCTGCGACTTCGCGCCCATTCGAATTCGATCAAATCGATCCAGTGTTCCATTCTGGCTCTGGCCATGACTTCTTTGCAGCAGACGTAGACAACGCCAGCGTGGTTATATCTCCGGGACGTCGGACTGGATTCGCGAGGGGACAGCTTGTTGAAATGACGCTTGTTCTTCGTTATCAGAACGCTGCGCATGGTTTCTGCCAGTTCCAACACCGCAGCATCGTTTGCGCCCGGCATGATATCGAATACGCGAGCAACGCCGTATCCGCTATCACTGAGATAGTCTCCGACGGAAACTGGCACATCCTCGTCGATCAGGAACTGAAGGACGCTCCCGGCCATCCTTGGCTCTTAATTAGGCTGCTCTCGGTTTTTGCCGATAAGAGATCGCCGCCAAGATGTCGGCCGACGACAGTGAAGGGAACTCCTTCTTGATTTGCGCCTCTGAATATCCAGCTTCGTGAAATGCCACCACAGTAGCAGCTGGAATACGCGTGCCAGCAATGACAGGGGCGTTTCCCTGAACACGCCGAGATTGTTCGATTTTTCCGTAGGATTCCTTGGGGCGACGACGGAACTCCAGGATCGCCGCCTTCGTCTCTTCTGCCACCTCAGCGAATTTCACGACCTCTGCATGCGCAGTCTGTCCAAGTGGATGGGTTGAGGTAAGGACTCCCGTCACAGGNNTAGATCCTCAAGAATCAACTCACGCCCGCATAGTCTGAGCTTCAGTCGGCTCCATGGACAGGTTGCGTACTTATGCAGATACGCATCGATCTCACGAAGATGCTGCAAAGAAAGCTTCCTTCTTAGTTTTGCCACGGCGCGAAGTCCGACGACGTCCTTGAAGTCGTAGAGGGACAAGCTTGCAGATGGATCTTCCCGTCTGTTTTGCGGAGAGAGGAACCCGCTTTCGTGCCAGTACCTGAGCTGATTCTTGGTCAGCCCGGTCAAGCGTACAACATCCGCCTCCTGGAAGAAGGCAATCGGATCTGCATCCCTTGACCGCATGGAGCGATCTTACCATGGCGCCTAAGATTTGAAACTGCTGGAAGGGTTAGGGGGATGGACCTCTCCCGCCGTGTGGGCACGTCCCCTTGACCGGGTACCCTCCCGCCCTCACGTCATCGAACGGAACGCACGCCAACCACTTGCCTGCGCCCCACGAAGCTGGGGCTCGATCCCGACCTTGCCGAAGGTCCGTGTTCGGGAAGGTTTGGGAACTCTTGGCGGGCCGTCCCAGGGTTCCCATCAAGATCGCCGCGACCTGCTTCGCCGTTTTTATTCTGAACTTGCTGGCCCAAACCTCGTAGATTCGCTCGCCCATGCACGCAGAGCCGACCCGCGGTGGCCGCAAGCTGGACGCGGCCCTTCAGCACTTCGCCCTTGGCGAACGCGTGCGTGGCGTCTCGGCCATCGATATCGGTGCTTCCACCGGCGGCTTCGTCGCTGTGTTGCTCGACAACGGCGCCGCCAGCGTGACGGCGGTTGACGTTGGCCATGGCCAGCTTGTGCCCGAGCTGGCCGCCAATCCGAAGGTCACCAACCTTGAGCGCACCGATTTCAAGACCCTGGCACTCACGGTTGCGCCCGGCCCCTTCGATTTCTTCACCGTCGATGTCAGCTTCGTCGCGGCACGAAGCATGCTGCGCGGGCTGGCGTTTCGGTTGCGCCCTGGGGCGCTGGGTGTGGTCCTGGTCAAACCGCAATTCGAACTGCCGAGCCACTTGGTGAAGGGCGGCGTGGTCACGGATCTGGCCCTGCGCAAGCGCGCGGTCGGCACGTTCCTGGCCAAGGCGGGCCGGCTTGGTTTCGCCGAGCTTGGACAGTTCGACTCGCCGGTTCCCGGGGGCAGCGGCACCGTCGAAATTCTGGTCCATCTGCGCTTCGAGGGTCGGCCCGAGAGCATGCCGAAGTTGGGCGAGCGGAAAGCGCCTCGTGAGCCCGCAAGCCCCACCCCACAGAAGAAGTCGTCCATGCGATGGTTCGCAGTGGCCGCGCCTGGGCTGGAAGCCCCGCTCTGTAGCGAGCTTGCGGCCTTGCCGCAGATCAAGAACGCGCGTGTGGTCGAGGGCGGCGTCGAGTTCGCAGGGCCGCTTCTGGCCGGCATGGCGGCCAACCTTTCGAGCCGCATCGCCACCCGCATTCTGTTGCGTTTGGGCGAGGTGCGGGCGCGCGACTTTGCGCCGCTGCGCCGAGGGCTGGCCAAGCTACCATGGGCGAGCTATGTGGTTCGCGATCGCCCGGTCCGCCTGGATATCTCAACCACCCACTGCCGGCTCTTCCACACGGGCGCATTGGCAGAAACCGCCGAGCTGGCCATCAGCGATTGCGTAGGCAAGCTGCCGGTGCGCGAGAAGGGCGCAGCCCCAGACGACGAGCAGGTGACGCGAATTCTCCTGCGCGGGCAGGACGACCGATTCACGGTCAGCGTGGACAGCTCGGGCGAGCTTCTGCATCGGCGTGGTTGGCGGCTGGAAGCGGGCCGCGCGCCCCTGCGCGAGACCCTGGCCGCCGGTGTGCTGGCGCTGTGTGAATACGACCCAAGCCGTCCCCTGGTCGACCCGATGTGCGGCTCGGGAACCTTCGTCATCGAGGCGGCGAGCCTGGCGCGCAAGCTGTTGCCCGGCGGCGGTCGCGCCTTTGCATTCGAACGCTGGCCGAGCCACGACGCCGAGGCGTGGACGAAGCTTCGCGAGGCCACCGGGGGCGCGGCTTTGTCTTGCGCGCCGACCTTGGGATCGATCTGGGGATTCGACCGCGATCCGCGCGCCATCGAGACCGCGCGCAAGAATGCCGAGCGCGCGAACCTCGGCAACGCCATCGAGTTCACCGTGGTTCCTTTCGAGCGGGCGCAGGTCGATGGCGACGCGGGGCTCGTCGTGCTCAATCCGCCCTACGGTCATCGTTTGGGAGACAGGCGACTTGCGATGCAGCTGGCGCGCAAACTCGGCGAGACGCTCGCGAAGCATTTTCGCGGCTGGCGCGTCGGAGTTCTATGCCCAGACCCGGCCTTCGTAGCCACGGTGGCGAAGGGCGTCCGCCGCCAGCCGGTCGCCACGCACGCCCTCCGCAATGGCGGTTTGCGGGTCACGCTAGCGATATGGGCGTCCAGCCGATCGCAACCGAATCCGGAGCCGAATCCGGAACCGGATCCGAAACCGGTTCCGTAGCCGGCCCCCGGCCCCCGGTCCCAGCTTGCTACTTTTTCTGATACACGCCCATCCACTCCGCGTGCGCAAGCACGTGGCCGTGCATTGCCTTCTCCAGCGCGGCCTTGGTCGGCTTGTGCAGATCGGGCAAGATCACGTCAAGGGCGCAAAGCTTGAAGAAATAGCGGTGCTTGCCGATGGGCGGACATGGCCCGCGGTAGCCGGTCGCTTTCCAATCGTTGAGTCCCTCCAAGGCCCCAGGCAAAGCGTGCGCGGCGACGGCCTCGGCAAGGGCTTTGGTTTGCGGGCCGATGTTGTAGAGCACCCAATGCACCCAGGTCATCTTCGGCGCGGCCGGATCCGGCGCATCCGGATCGTCGGCGATTAAGGCGAGGCTCTTCGTCCCGGCGGGGATTTCGCCAATCGCAAAAGGTGGCGAGACATCGGGCCCTTGGCAGGTGTGCTTCGCGGGTATCTCACCGCCTGCAGCAAACGCGGTCGACGAGAAATGCATGGCAGATGACTCCTTCGCGACGCTGCTGCCAGCGACGGCCAAGACCACAGCCATCCCTGACACCAGGGAAACCATCACGGCCGTAAGCTGACCTCGAAGACTCGCCAAAGTCAAAGCGCAACCTCTTGCGACCTTCGCGTCTATTTGCCGCGCACCAGCGGCTCGGGACCGCCGCCGATCGAATAGATAACCGGCACGCCGGGCGCGAGCACGTTCACCTGGAGGCCGCTGCTGGCGAGCAGCGCCTGCGTTTCCAGCACTTCGAACAGGGCGTTCGCAATCATTGGATTTTCCGCGATTTGCCCCAAGGCGTGCCCGACGATCTGTGGCCGCGTGGCCGCGGCCTTCGCAAATTCCACCGCGGCCTGTCTTTCCGCGGTCGAGCGAATCACGTTCACGCGATTGGCACCGTCTTGCTGGATCGCGGCCGTTACCTGTCGCAGACGATTGACGACCTTCTGCTCGATTTGCGAAGTCATGCCGCGGTCGCGGAAGTGCACTTTGCGGATGTAGATGCTGCCGACCTGGTAGCCCCAGTCCTGCGACTTGACCGTCACCTCTTGGCGAACCAGGCCGCTCATGCCATGCCGGCTTTCGAGCATGTCGGATAGCTTCATGTTGGAAAGGCAGCGCACCGTCGCGTTGGAAATGTTCGCGCGCAGCGAGCCCAGCGGGTCGTTGTTCTTGTACAGGTAGTCGACCGGGTTGCTGACCACCATCTCGCACCACACGCCGATGCCCATGGGCGCGCCTTCTTCGGAATTGACCGGCTGGCTGCGCAAATAGGTCTGGTCGATACGCAGATCGACGATGTGCTTCTTGCCGAAAAGCGGCAGCAGAATCGCGAACGGTCCCATGTTCTTCCACGGGCAGTGCAGCCCGGGCTCGGTGATCACCATGCGGACCTTGCCGAACAGCTCGAACACCACGCACTGCCGTTCGCGAACGACGACGTAAAGCGCGAACACACGCGCGAAGCCCAGCACGGCGGGCATCAGCAGGAAGCACAGACCGAACGTGTAGAGCAGCGCCTTGAAGAAATCGACGGGGAAGGATTCCATCACTTGGCCCTCCCGGAGCCGTCTTGCATGACCAGGTGGCTGGCTCTTCGTTGCAGGGCGATCTTGGCGTTTCGCACGTAGGCGGCGACGGCTTGGGGTCCGCCGTTGCCAACCAGGTCGCGCAATTGCTCGGCCAGCTTCAAGAGCGGCTCGACCTCAGCCTGGGCATTCAGGGTTTCAATCTCCACGGCGCGTTTCGACTGGACGATGCGCTGATCGGCGGCTGCCTGCGCCAGACTGATCTCGCTCGACACGTGATTGTGGGCCGTGTTGATGGCCGCAAGTGCCGAATCCACTTCCGCGGGCGGGTCGATGCCGGTGATCAGCGCCGCATCTAGGTGGATGCCGTAGCGGGCCGCCGCGGTTTCACATTCCGCGTCCATGCGCTCGTTGAGGTCGCGGAGGTTCTTGCGCAAGTCGTTGATAGAAATGCCCTGCACCCCGCCAATGTCCAGCGCGTCGGCGGCAGGTTCCGCGCCCGCGATCAGAGGGCGGCCCGGGGCTTCGAAGTTGGCGATGCGGTCGCGCAGGATGGAGACGAAGTAGCCAAGCACGTGGGAAACCGGGCGTTTGACGCCGAAGAAGTAGGCATACAGGTTGCGCTCGGAAACCGTGAATCGGATCTGTCCGACGAGCCCCGTGTTGAGTTGGTCTTTGGTGACGGCCTCCAGGACCTGTCCGCCGGCATTGGCCGACGGATCGTCCGGATCGTAGGCAATGGAAACGGTCGAGGTCGCCACCGACGCCCAACCGCACGTCGGCCAGGCCATCGACCGCTGGCGCGGCCAGCTGCAGTCGGTGCTGACGCGCTTCCCCGGCGTCGAGCCCACCACCCTGATCGCGTTTCTCGCGGCGCTCACCGACGAACTGAAGAGGGGGTCCAGCGATGCCTGACAGCCGGCCACGCGGCGAACGCAGTCCCTGGGCGGTGCTGGCC
>PMLH01000361.1 GCA_003159055.1 Myxococcales bacterium | reverse complement strand
ATGGCGCTTGAAGCGACTATGCTCATAGCTGCTCGACCTGCTATCCGGGCGTGGACACCTTCTTCGGGGGCGCTGTACTCAGGGACCCACCCAGGGTACTGTGTTTTGTGTGCGCCTACGGTTGTTGTCACTGCACGTCTGGATCGCAGCCCTATCAGGCTTGGCCGTGTTCGGCCGCGCGTTGCCAGCCATAGCCNNGAAGAGGCATTCACACTGTTCTGGCGAGCACCCGTCGATTGTCCCTCGATCGACGAGGTGCGCGCCGAGGTTGCGCGGCTCTTGGGCGGCCCCGTCCACCTACCCGGGGGCCAGGAGCTCAAGGCATCGGCGATAGTGGCCCACGAACCAACGTGGTCGGTTTCAATCCAAACCGACCTGGCGGGCCGCTCGGGACGACGATCCATCGAGGCCGCCTCTTGCCAAGACCTCGCCGATGCCACGGCGTTGATTCTTGCGCTGGTCATCGATCCGACGGTCGTGCCCACGCCTCCGATGCGATCCAAGCCGTCACTGCCTCTGCCACCGCTCCCTCCGCCGCCGCCCGTTCCCGTCGTCCCCCAACCGGCGCCGCAGAAGCAACCCCTGCCAATGGATTTCTTGTTCGGCGTGCAAGCGACCGGCAGCCAAGGCACACTGCCTTCCGTCGACCTTGGCGTGGGCGGTAGCGTAGGCGTCGTGGCGCGACACGTTCGTGTAGAATTGCGGACCACCTACGGTCTGCGCCGCGATCAGATCGCCACGGTTGCAACACCCGCGGATGCCTATGGCCGGTTCAACTTTCTTGCCAGCACGTTGGTGGCTTGCTTCAACCTCGGGAAGGAAGCCTTGGCGTTCGGTCCTTGCGCGGGTACCGAAGTCGGTGTGGTGTCCGCGGAAGGATTTGGCATCAGCAAAAGCTACCAGGTCCACCGACTTTGGCTGGCGTTTGGTGCTGGCGGCTACGCGGCGATCGCTCTCGGGCGCCACGTTGGCGTGCCCCTGCACCTGGATGTCTTGGCGCCCATCCGGCGACCGGAATTCGTGTTTAGCGACAGCGTGCCCAATCGCGTATTCCAAGCGCCCGCTATCGGGGTTCGCGCGAGCCTTGGCATCGAATTGCGCTTTTGATCACGAGATTTCACCCTCCCGGGAACCAACCTACCGGCATGAGAACTCCTGCTGAAAACGTCCTCGCGTCGGGCCCGTCACCGGCCGGCACGGTGGGCGCCGGGCTGGACTTCGACGTGGTCTACGAAGAGCAGGTGGAATTCGTGTGGCGAACCGCGCGTCGCATGGGCGTGTGCGCGGCTGACGCGGACGATGTGGCGCAAGACGTCTTCGTGATCGTTCACCGTCGCTTGGCCGAGTTCGCAGGGCGCGCGCAGATCAAAACCTGGGTGTTCAAGATCCTGGTGCACGTGGTGAGGCACTACTGGCGAACCCACCAGCGCAAACCGGGCGACCGTGCGGGCGAGGACGTGACTCGAATGCAGAATCTGGCCGCCGATCGGGAGAGCTGTCCCACGATCTCGCTCGAACGGGTCGAGGCCATGCGCATCGTGGATCAATTGTTGGCCACCCTCGACGAGGACAAACGCGAGGTTTTCGTGTTGGCGGAAATCGAGCAAATGACCGGACTGGAAATCGCCGAAATCGTCGAGGCCAATCCGAACACCGTCGCGTCCCGGCTGCGTGCGGCGCGGCGTGACTTCGAAAAGGCCTTGGTGCGCTTTCGGGCGCAGGAATTGGGGAGGCAGCCATGAACGACCTCGGACCTGAAGCGCGATCGGTGCTGGAAGCCGCCCGAGGCGCCGAGCCGTTGCCCCGTGAGAGTCGGACGCGCATCAAGCGTGGGGTGCTCTTGCGCGTGGCCGTCCTGGGCGTGGCTTCGACAGTCACGGGTGGTGCGGCGGCTATGTCGGTGGCCACCAAGATTACCTTGGCCGCGGTCACCGTGGCAGCGCTCGGTGGAGCTGGACTTGCCTTGCGGGCTTGGACGGGACGAGCCACGGACGAGCCAGCTGCCGCACGAATGCAGGCGTCTCCGCGCAAGGCTCCTGCGCGTGCGCCTGAGGCACCGTCGGTCGTCGTCGAGCCTCGCTCCCTCGTCACCGACCCTGAAGTCAGGATCGATCCCCGGCCTGAAACCCGACGGCGTGATACTGTCCGAAGCGTGTCGCGGAGACCCGAGATGTCGGAGACGCCCGCCACACAGAGCGCACCTGCCCCTGCGCCCGACTCTCTCAATCCTGAATTGACGGTACTTCGCCAGGCGCAAGAAGACTTGCGCGCGGGGCTTGCCGCGCGGGCCTTGCGCCGACTGGTCGAGTACCAACGCCGCATTGGCAACAAAGGCGCGCTGGCGGAAGAACGTCGAGCCATCGCGGCGATTGCGCTTTGTTCGGTGAGCCCTGGCCCCGCGGCGCGCGTCCAGGCCGAACGCTTCTTACAAAGCGCTCCCGAGTCGCCCCTGGCCGAACGCGTTCGCACTGCATGCCAGAAATCCGCCGCGAACGAGAAATAGGAAAACGAAACTGCTTCGTGCTGGGAACCGTATCGACACAATGAGGAGACAGAGCATGGCAAGATCAACATCCTCGGCAATTTTCGCGATTTTCCTGGGCAGCACATTGGCAACGCTCCCTGGCTGTAACACCGACAAAGTGCCGATCGGCCAACAGAATGAGGGTGGCAAGACGTCGGACGCGGCAGCGGGCGGCGGTGGCGTGACGAGCACCGATGGCGCAAACGCGGACGGGGGCAATGCGAAGACCGGCGGAGCAACTGGCGCGGGTGGCGTGGGTGGTGCAGTTGCGACCGGCGGCGCGAACGCGAGCGGAGGAATCATCGGATCGGGTGGCTCTGGTGCCGGAGGCGCTTTCAAGTCCGACGCCGGTTGCGCGCCAGGCTGGACGATGTGCTGCGGTCAGTGCCTTAGCCCCAATGCCGGGATCTGTGCACCTTGCTCGGGGACCGGCGGCGGGGCCCCAAGCGGTGGTACGACAGGCGACGGGGGTCCTGGTGGCGCTGGAGGTGGCGCCGCTGGTGATGACGCCCTCTCGCCGGTCGACTTGCCACTCGCCGTGGATAGGTCGGCCGAAGGGCCCACGACGGTGGATTTGGCGGACGGTGCGACCGCGTGCCGCTCCAAATCTGACTGTCCCCAACTGGGGCCCTCGAACGCGGTTTGGGGTTGCTATATGTCCTATGATGTTTACCGCTGTGGCCCCGTACTGTCCGGCAATGTGGGCATGGCTTGTACCGACGACGCCCAATGCGGTGGTGGGAACATCTGCCGCAAGACTACCATCTCGGATGGGGGCCTCGGCTCCAGCGCCCTCGTATGCGTCCGGGCCGTGGCATGTACCGCAGATTCGCAGTGCGGCGCAGGACAGGTCTGCCGCAGCAACCCTACCGTGCCAATCGGATGGATCAGCCCCAGCGGCCTCGTGTGCTCCGCCCCGTGCTCGACCGATCTCGATTGCGCACCGACAGACAAATGCGAAAGTGGAGGGCACTGCCAGGCGCGAACGTGCGCCGAGTGTCCTTCATACCTGTCATGCACGAGCGGAACCTGCGTCGTGCCGGGTTGCTCGACAGACACAGATTGCTGGGGCGGCTATTGCGTCACCGGACTCTGTGCCGGCTCACTCGGGATCTGCCGAATGGGGTGCTCGTAAGCTCTTCGACGGCCCATAGTCATTTTGAATAGGTATTTGGGGCGTCAGAGAACTTTGCCGGTCCGCGGTATGGCGATCTTGGGCGCGTGGGTGGAGCACGCCGGGGCGGCTTTTGCCAGCGTTTGAGGTGCCTGGCGAGTCGGTCTCGAACACGCAGGGCAGTCGACTCCATCCCGCCCTGGTCAGCGGCCCGTCAGTTGAGCCAGTCTCCGCGCTCGCCGCCAGATTGAGAAGGAGGCGGCCGTGCGGGAAAGAGTTTGGGCGCCTCTGCGGGCAGGCCCATGGCGGACAGGATCCAGTGGGAATCCGGGGGGCCAGTCGCGCAGGCTACGGCCATGGCAGGTCAGGCCTTGGAGCTTTTTCATCCACTGGTGCGCCGGTGGTTTGCGCAGCGCTTTGCCGCGCCCACCGACGCGCAGACACGGGCCTGGCCGATCATCGCGCGCGGCGAGCATGTCCTGGGCAGCGCGCCGACCGGCAGCGGAAAGACGCTGACCGCGTTCTTGTCGGCGCTCGACAATTTGATCACGGGGCGCTGGCCCGTGGGCGGCG
>PMLH01000506.1 GCA_003159055.1 Myxococcales bacterium | reverse complement strand
CGACATCGTGCGCGGCGGCGCCACGGTCATCCTAGCCATGGGCGACGGCAAGAAGGCCGCGGTCGGGATCCACAATTTCCTGAGCAAGTCGGCGGCGTAAGGCAGCGCAGGCCGGCCGGGAGCGACCTGCGGAGAGTGGCCCGCGTGAGCGGTCGCGTGAGCGTGAGCGACCTGCGGAGAGCGGCCCGCGTGGGCGTGTGCGTGAGCGACCTAGTCGGTCCGCGAACCGCGTGCCTCACACGAACACGCTCACCCTCACGCCCTCGCGACCCGCCAACCGGCCCACAGAGGTGATGGGAACCCCGCGCTCGCGGGGCGAGGGTCAGGAGGGTGAGGGGCTGCTGCTTTGTGGCGCGACCAGCGCTTGGAACAGGGGATCGGAGACCATGGCGAGGAAGAGTGCGGACACCATCTGATAGGCACGACTCTCCAGCGTCGGAGGTTGTGCGTCGGTGATCGGCGGGCCAGCGACCTCGTAGGTCTTCTGCAAGGGCGGCTGTCCGGTCACGCCCGCCACGGTGACATTGACCTTGAACGCCGCCTCGGCGATATGAACCAGCGTCACGTCTAGGGCTGGCGTGCCGGCCGGGGACTGGCCTTCCTCGAGCACGTTCACGCCCAGCTTTGTGAACGCGGATTTGAAGCAGTACCAGAAATACGACGTCAACACGGGACCGCCGTAGCGTCGTCCATTGCCCGGGTACAGAAAGAAGCTGGTGTCGTTGTCGGCGTTTGCGAAGTTGTGGATCACAATCGCCTTGCCACGGTAGTTGGCGAGCGGCGCAGGATCGAACTGTGGCGTGAAGCGATCCGAGGTCAGGCCGATGGTTGTTCCGCAGCCCGAGGTCACTCCCAGTAGCGCCAAGGTTCCGACAAGTCCGAGTCTCATGTTCGTCGTCAGTGAGGATAAGGGCGTCTTGGTCATGGGCGCAAGCTTGTCATTTCAGAGGGCGAGGCGCCAGAGCCCTGAAGCCGGTTGTCGAAGCCGGTGGCCGGTTTCGGTTTCGGTTCCGGTTTCGGTTCCGGTCTCCGCAGGGTCAAGCGGGAACCGGCTATGAACTTCGGGCAGGCCGTACTAGTCTGTGGCCGTGCTGACCGCTCTACTGCTTGGGGCAGGCGCTTCTCGCGAGCTGGGCATGCCCCTGCGCGCGGACGTCAATGCCGAGCTGCTGGCCTGGCTGAATCCGGATTCGCTGCGCCGGCTGAATGCGACTTGGCGCGCGCGTGGATTCGGCCACCCCGACGAGGTCATCGAGGACGTTGCGGGCAGGTTGGCGCCGGAGGATTTCGACTACGAGGCGCTGCTGAAGCACCTGGAGTCGCAGTATCTGGAAGACGCACGGGAGGGGCACGCGCGCGCGTACCACGGGCTTTACGCGTGGCTGGCGCAGCTCGTGTATCAGATGCTCTACCGCCGCCAGGTCGAGCGGCGCGACTCGTACCGCGAGGGCTTGCAGTATTTCGAGGGGCTGGCTCACTTGGCGAAGGCCAACCGGCCGTTGTGGATCTTTTCGCTGAATCACGATGTGCTGGTCGAGTGCATCGCCGCGCTCTTCGGCATCGACGTGAGCTGCGGCTTTCCCGAGCGGCGCGTGGCGCTGCCATGCCGAAATGCAGCCGGGCAGCCGATTGCGGCGCTCGCGGCCACCTTGCTGACCAATGCGGAAATGGCGAGCGGGCAACTCGGCTTCTTCAAGACCGGCTGGCCGGGCATCAACTTGCTCAAGCTGCACGGCGCGCTGGATGTGTTCACCTTTGGCGACGGCCGGGACTTGATTCGCCTCTTGCCAAGCGAAGACACCTTCGACGCCATCATCGATGCCCTGCAAATCGCCAACGAAGGGCTGCTCGACGCGAACCTGGTCTCGAGCGTGGTCCCCGATGCGTTGGCGCTGACCAACCAGATTCCCTACATTGATGCCGAGAACCGGCCCCAGGTCCTCGGCCGCACGCTGCTCGCCGGCTCGGCGCGACTGACTGACCCCTATCCCCAGCTGATGCAGCGGCGCTGGCTGGAATACTTCCGCGCCAGCCTCGTCGAGGTCGAGCGCCTGGTCGCCGTCGGATGCAGCATGAGCGACGACGATGTGAACGAAATCGTCCACGCGTGGCTGCAGGCGAGCGCCGCCCACCACCTGGAAATCGTAATACCCGGCATCGCCCAGGTTCCACCGTTCCTGCAGCCGCTGTCCGCCCAGGTCGAGCTGGTGCCGGCGTCGGCAACGATCTACCTGGAGCGGGTTTCGTCGCCCAGCTGAGCGGCGGCGCAGCGTGATAGCCATCCATCAAAGCCCGATCCGCGCACGCGGTGATACACTCTTGGCCGTGGGTGTGACCGCATGACTCCACGATCAGGACTGGCAGTGCGTCTCGCGCTGGTGGAAACCTTGGGCCTCCTGGTCAGCTGCCTCCATTCAAGCGGCGGCGGGCCTGCGGGGGGCGGTGCGCCGGGGTCGGGCGGGGTGGTGCGCACGGGCGGTGCTCAAAGCTCGGGCGGCGTGCCTGGGTCAGGGGGAAGGGCGAGCTCGGGCGGCGCTCCAGGTTCGGGTGGAACGGTGGCGTCGGGCGGGGTGAAGAGCGCAGGGGGCTCCGAGGGCACGGGCGGAGCGACGGGATCGGGAGGCGCACGCAGCAGCGGCGGTGGGGGGGTGTTTTCAGGCGGCCAGACCGGCGCGGGCGGAGTGACGGGCGTGGGCGGCAGCACCATTCCCAGCACGGTGACTGGCAATTGTCCGGGCAGTTGCGTCGCCCCGGCGCCAACCTCGTGCTCGCCACCGCAAGTGCGCATCACCCAGGTCAACTTGGGATCGGCGCTCAGCTATTCGACCGACGAGACCTACAACATTCCGCTCGCCATCGCGGCCAAGCCGGGCGGCGGATCGCTGATTGCGTGGATGACCGGCTATTCCCACTACGGCAGCAGCACGGCCAGCCACGTGCACATCGGCGAGCTCGGCTGCGACGACAATTTGGTCGGCACGCCGTTCACGTTGGAAGCGCACGATTTCCAAGACCTCGCGGCCGACGCCAACGGCGGCGTCATCGTCCTCACCCGCGACGGTCAGGGCGGACCCGATGCTCAGCACTGCGGCGACGTCAACAACCTGTGCGTGCTCCCGAGTGATCGCCCGGGTTGCTACGACACGACCATGGTGCGATTCGACTGCGCCGGGGCCGAGCAGTGGGCGACTAGGCTCGACTCGGCGAGCGCGACCAACCCAGGGTACAGCGCCGGCAGCGGCTACAACTACTTCGTGTGGTGGTACCAGCATCACGGCCGGCTGGCGTATGACGGGACCAACTACGCGGCCTACTTCTGCGACGCCATCAGTGTGAGCAACAATTCGTGCAGCGCCGGCGCCGGCAAGGTCGACATTCACGAGGGCGACCGCATGAAGGTGGTCGGGCCGACGGGAACCATCCTCAGCGGTCACGACAGCTTCGACCTCGGGTGCAGCCACAGCTGGACCGCCCGCATGGTGTGGGATTCGCGTACCAATCACTTCGTCACGGTCTGTGCCACCGACAACAACTGTCGCATCGCCCGCTCGCCCAACTACCAGACCATCACAACCGCCACCTGCGACAACACGCTGTTCGGGGGCGATGTCGTCAACGCGAGCGACACTGGCTACTGGGTGGCGTGGAGCTATCAGGCAAGCATCAAGCTGGAGCACTTCACCACCGGAGCCTCCGACAAGACCGTCACCACGGCCGGGACCAGTCAGAACCCGCACTTGGTTTCCTACGGGCCGAGCCGCATGCTCCTGACGTGGAAATCGGGCTCGTCGTTGGCGGCGCAAGTGTACGACGCTGGCTCCGGCGCCCCCGTCGGCTCGCAGTTCAGCATCGGGGTGCCCGACCACCCTTGGCAGTCGTTCAAGGCGTTCCCCGACGGCAGCGTGGCCTGGGCCTCGGTGGGTTCGGCATCGAGCACCATCCAGGTCGCACGGGTCATGCCGTGCTCGGATTGAGCTGACAGAGGATCGGTCAAGGGCAGCAGCTTGTGCACCACCCGCTGCATTGCTATGGTGCCGAAATGACGAGCCCGAACCGGCCTCTGCTTTTCCATGGGTTGATGCTTTCTGCGCTGCTTGTCGGCTGCGGCGACGGTGGCGGGCAGGGCGTGGGAGCAGACAGCGCCGTCTGTGGAACCCACGAGGCTCCCGGAATTCTGACTTTGAGCAGTCTGAAACCGGCCAAGGATGCCAGCGTGGTCAACCAGACGATCGTTCACAGCTTCACGGTGCTCGGCGCGCCTGCCGACTATCGCAGCTTCCAGTTGGTCTACGGGGACGGACACACCGCCGGCCTTTCGACACCTGCTGATCCCAAGTTCCAAACCACCCTTTCGGGCAGCAACGTCATCTATCAACTGGTCATCGATAGATGGGCTTATGCCCCTGGGCACGTGGTTCTCAACGCCAAAGGCAGCTTCGATACGATGCAGGGTTGTACCTGGGCTTTCCCGTCGCCGCTGTTTTCCTACGACATCACGCCGGCGCCCGGGCTCGACGGAGGCCCGGTGTTCGACAGCAAGCCAGCCGCGGACGCTGCGGACATGGCCATCGATGCGAGCGCGATTGACGTCTTGTCCGGTGGTTTGTCGGACTTGCCGATGGCCGTCGATCTTTCGTCCGAGGCCTTGGGCGGGATTGATGCGGCTGGGGTCTACGACCTGTCGCTCGATCTGGACGTGCGGCCAAGCTCGCTCGACGCGAGCCCGGCCATCGACGGTGTTTAGGGCGTTTAGCAGCCCGGGGCGCTGGCCAGGTGTTCTCGCCGGGCGTTGACGAGCGCCCGGCGGATTCGGCTCTCTACAGGTCCTTGCGTACTTCGGCCAAGCTTCGTGGGCCAGCATCCGGGTGCTCGACCAGGAACGCATCAATCAGCTTCTGCAGTTGCTTCTTCTGGGCGGACGTCATCTTGCGGACAGCCGGGGCCTTGCTTGCGTGGCCCTTGGCTTTCTCCTTTGCCTTCTCCGACCCGGCCGCGTCGTCCGCGTCGTCATCGGTCTTCGTCGACGTGGCCTGTTCCTTGGCTTTAGCCTGGGCCTTTTCCAGCTGGGCCTTTTCCGCTTCCCTGGCCTTCTTGGTTTCTTCTTCGATTTCCTTCTGCAGCTTTTTTTGTCGTTCTTCCTCGCAGCCCTTGGGCTCGCACTCGCCGGGACAGCCACATTTCGCCTGCTTCTCGCAGAAGCAGGCATTGATCTCGCCGTAGCAACCGCATGCGTTGGTTGGCCGCTTGTCGGCGCGAGCAACCCGCGAGGTGGCCGAAGGCAGCACGAGCGCGGCGCAAAGGACCAGTTGTGCAACTAGCTTGTTCATTGTCTGTCGTTCCTCTTCCTTCTTCCTCTTTGTCACCTGGCGAAGGTGATACCGGTGACGCAGAGGTTCTTGACTGAGATGGGGACGCTGTCCGAATAGACCTGCACGCCGATCTGATCGATGGTTGCGACGTCGGTGGGGGTGAGATACTTGCCGAGGCTGTTCCAGCAGGTCGTGTTGAATGAGGTGAACGGAATCGCGGTCCCGGGGCTCCATGAAGCACAATAGTTCGCGCCGGAAGCGTCGCTTATTCGATGCACGAGCACACGGATGCCAGTCGATGGGCTTCCCGTCATCGACACCGTAAGGGCCGAAAACGATTGGCCCAAAGGCCCCCCGGGGTTCCCTGGCGTTGCATTGATGGAAAGCTGGATGCCCCAGTTCTGGGCATAGTCGCTGTCGCTCGTCGGCGTGGGCAATGCCCGGGTTGAACCGGTCATGCAATAGGCGGTTGGGCTCGACCAGGCGGTATCGTCACAGGTCATGCCGTTGGTGATCGGCCCGAGTGGCGAGTTGCAGGTGGGGTCGTCGACGGAGTCGAGCGCTCCCATGGCCACCCAGCCATAGCCCGTCATCGCCCCCTGGGCCTGGTGGTTCGAGATCGTCATCACGGTGCCAGTATTGGGCGGCGTGGTGGTTCCGCCAAGCCCAGTCGAGCCTCCGCCGCTCGCCACGACCACGCCGCCATGACCCGCGACGCCGCCGTAGCCGATGACGCTTCCTGTTATCTGGCTGCCACCATAGCCCACGATTCCGCCGCTACCGATCGTGCTACCCACGCTCGGGGTGCCGCCGACGCCGATGGTGATGATGCCACCCGTGCCAGGCGAAACCGCAGGACTATGGCCAATCGTCCAGCACATGCGGTCGAATTGACAGACATACCCGTCCGGGCACTTTTTCTGCGGGCCATAGCACTCTTGCTCGCCGTCGTTCGGGTGCGGATCGTAGGCGCAGGCCATCGCGATTGCCGCGAAAGCGATCCCGCCCATCCTCCAGTTGCGCGTCGTCACTAGAAAGTCCCCCTTGCGGAAATACCGGCGCCGCTCGGCAGTGCCGTCGGCGCAAGCGCGACACGTCCCCTGCTGCCGGTTACGGCGCCGATTCCGTAGAGAACCGCTCCCGTGGCGATCAATCCCGCGCCGACGCCGTAGCCCACCCATTGCAGATTGTCGTACAGCTTTCCGCGTTCGTCGATGTTCGGGTTGAAGACTGCGCCTGATTGGACCGAGTCGGAATATGACTTTGCCA
>PMLH01000618.1 GCA_003159055.1 Myxococcales bacterium | reverse complement strand
CCGCGCACGACCGAGCTGTCGAACAGCTTGCCGTCGGTCGTCCATCCCGAATAGTGAACACGCACGCGATCTCGCATGACGGGATGCACCTTCCCAGTGCCCCTGGTCAGGGTGACGTAGGCCAGTCCCGAGGCGGTCTTGGTGGCGTTCTTCGGAGGCGCGGCCACGTCACTCGGTGGCTCGATCGGTCTTTTGCCTGGAGTGATGTTCAGAAGCTCGATATCGAACACCAGCATGCCCGAGGGTCCGCCGGGCTGGCGTGCCGTTTCGCCGTAGGCCAACTTGGCGGGAATCCACAGTCGGCGCACCTCGCCCACGACCATCAATTGCACGCCCTCGGTCCAGCCCGCGATGACCTGGTCCAGGCGGAAGCTGGCCGGCTCGCCACGGGCCACCGAGGTGTCGAACATCTTCCCGTTGGTCATCCAGCCCGTGTAACTGACCGTAACTTCATCCCAGCGATGTGGGTGAACCGTGCCCGTCCCCGCGCGCAGCACCCTTGATGCAAGACCCGAGGTGGTCTTTTCGGCGCTGTCGGGTGGCGCGGCCACATCGGCCGGTGCCTTCTGCGGGTCGGCGGCGCTGGGGGATGGCTTGGCCCCCGACCTGGGCGCGGACGGCTCCCACCCGGACACTTCGATCCAATAGAGATCCTTATCGACCGTCAGCTTGGCTCCCGACTGGTAGGTCTTGCCCTTCAGGGTGATTTTCTTTCGCACGGTGAGCTTGGTTCCATAGCACTGATACCGCGGCTCTCCGTCGTCGTTGACGGGAATGTACCCGTCTCCCAGGGATAGTTGCTGGTCGTTTCCTCCGACGATGTCCGCCTCGGTCTCGCACAGCGGAACACCGTCGGGATAGGTCGTCACGACCTCCTCGTAGGATGGAAGGGGTTTGCCCCGCTCCTTCTTTGCCGGGCTCTTGGCGTTTGCCAGGTCCGAAGAACATAGAAAGGCAACAACGGGAAGAAGTGCAATGCGTGCCCTCATGGGATCCTCTTGGGTTCAAACCGTACCATGCGCGCGACCGTCTCCGTTGCTGGTATTGTTGAAGGATAGGCAGTTGGTGACGGTGCGGGGTATCCTTCTCATCACCCCATGCCCCACTTCCTTGAGCTTTGGCTTGTCCGCCACGGAGAATCGACCTTCAACGCCGAAGGCCGGCTTGCGGGTTGGTCGGACCCGCCGCTTACCCCAGCAGGGGAGGCGATGGCACAGGCGCTGTTTCCACGCTTGGCTGGCGTCCCATTCGACGGAATCTGGCGCTCCGATCGCGTCCGAGCCCAGGAGACGGCACGGCTGGCCGGATTCCAGAGCGTTCCGGCCGATGTGCGCCTGAGGGAGATCCACTTCGGAGACCTGGAGGGGAAGACCTTTCTCGAGCTGGGCCAAGAATGGCAAGAGCGGCTACGTTCCTTCGCCGACTTCACCGCTCCCGGTGGGGAATCCACACCCGATGTCCAGCGCCGCGCCGAGGACTTCCTCGCGGGCTTGGCCATCGGCCGCCACCTGATCTTTTCTCACGGGGGCTGGATCCGAATTGTCATGGCCGCCTGCGGATGCGACCGCTTTCCCGACAAAGCCGAGTTGGTGAAGCTCGACTGGTCGAATCGTCGAATCATCCCGTGAATGCAAGGGCGATCAGCGCCGGGAACCGCGCTACCGCTAGGAGCCTTGGGCGACAAACTCGCTGGCCCATTGCTCCAGCTTGCGCGCGTCCGCGTAGAAGAGGCGAATCCCATCGGACAGCTTGTCGACCGCCATGGCATCCTGGTTGTGCATGAATCGGTAGGTCTTCTCGTCGAGGTGGAGTGCGGTGGCGTCGCTGGCCTTCGCCAATGCCACCGACAAACGGCGCGGCAGTTCGCCTTCGCGCTTCTCCAACTCGGCGATAATGTCCGGGCTGATGGTGAGCAGATCANNGGTCTTGTAGTCGAACTTCTTGTAATGGTTGTAGATGCGCACGACCGATTGCACACCGGGGTCCTGCTCGGGACTGATGTCTTTCACACCGCGAGCCTTGAGGTAGTAGTCATAGATGCGTCCGACGAATGGGGAGACGAGCGTGACCTTCGCCTCGGCTGCTGCCACTGCCTGAGCAAGCGAGAAGAGCAGGGTCATGTTGCAGTGGATGCCCTCCTTCTCAAGAATCTCCGCTGCGCGGATTCCCTCCCAGGTCGTGCCGATCTTGATGAGGATGCGCTCTCGGTCGATGCCCGCCTTGCGGTAGAGATCGATATAGTTGCGTGCCTTGGCGGTCGTACCCTCGGTGTCGAACGAAAAGGCCGCGTCCACCTCGGTCGAGACACGCCCAGGGACAATCTTGAGGATCTCGCACCCGAAATTGACTGCCAACTTCTCCATGAAGGCTGACTTGCGTTGCGACTGGTCGCCGGACTGGGTCCCGGCGTACTTGAGCGCCTCATCGACCAGCGCACGGTAATGCGGCTGCGTCGCTGCCTTGAGCAACAGCGACGGGTTCGTCGTGGCGTCCTGGGGTTTGTGTTCGGCGATGGCCTCAATGTCGCCGGTATCGGCGACGATGACGGTCTGTCCCTTCAGAGAATCAAGCAGCGTCATGGTGGACTCCTTGTGCGTGCAAATCTGGGATTCTCATGCGATGTGCCTCCAGACGTGACCCGCGCGCGCGAGCAGTTCGTCGGCTGCCTTGGGGCCCCATGTGCCTGCGGGATAGTTGGGGAAATTGCGCGGACTCGACTCTGCCCACGCCTCCAGAACCGGCATCAGGACCTGCCACGCCGCTTCGATCTGGTCGGCCCGCATGAACAGGGTTGCATCACCGTTCATCACATCCCACAGCAGCGTTTCGTAGGCATCCGGCGTCGGAACTGCTAAGGCATGCTGGTAGTCAAATCGCATTTCCACCGGCCGCAATAGCATCTTTGGACCCGGATACTTGGCCTGAAATCCCATCACGATGCCTTCCTCGGGCTGAATCGATAGTATTAGCCGAGACGAAGACCAGTCGCGGTGGCTCTCGCCGGGAAAAGATCGATGCGGTACCGCACGGAATTGGATGGCCACCTCGGAAAGCTGCCGAGCTAAACACTTGCCCGTGCGCAGGTAGAACGGCACGTCTTGCCATCGCCAGTTGTCCACGAAC
>PMLH01000369.1 GCA_003159055.1 Myxococcales bacterium | reverse complement strand
GCGGCCATGGCCGCGCTGTGGGTCATGCCGGAGCAGCCGACGGTCTCGACCAGGGCTTCCTGGATCACGCCGTCCTTCACGTTCAAGGTCAGCTTGCAGGCGCCCTGCTGAGGCGCGCACCAACCGACGCCGTGGGTGAGGCCCGAGATGTCCTTGATCTCCTTGGCCTGGACCCAGCGTCCTTCTTGCGGGATGGGGGCGGGACCGTGGTTGGGTCCTTTCGCCACGCATGTCATGTGTTCGACTTCTGTCGAGTAGATCATTCGTGAATCTCCTTCATGGATGGGGAAGCGCAGCCGGAACGTCGCACGATTCCGCCACCACGGTCAACCGGCTGTTGTTGCGCCCTGCCCAAGGGTCGGGACGGCCCAGAGCACACGAAGGGGCACGGATCAGCCTTCGTCGGGTGCGCGCAGGTTCGCGGCACTAGCCGCCGGTGCTCGCGCCGTCCGCTCCGCCGGCTTCCGTGACGTCCGCTCCGCCGGCTTCCGTGACGTTCGCTCCGCCGGCTTCCGTGACGTGCACCTCGATCGGCAAGGCATCGAGGTGCGCGTCGAACCGGGTTGTCGGGAGGTCGCTGGCGTCGGGCAGGGAAGCGCCAATCGATTGATCCTCCGTGCCATCTGGCTGCAGCGTGGTTGAACGGTCGGGTTGCGTGTCTGAAGCGTCCGTGCTGCTGTCGATTTCCGCGTCGACGCCGGACGGAGTAGGATGCGAATCCATGGCCACGTCCCCGGCGGCGTCGAGCGCCACGCCGGCATCGCTGGCCGCTGCATCGGCGGGGCTTGCGGCGCCGATCTCGCCGGGCGTGCCTGGCAGGTCGGGGCTGCCGTAGGGACGGTCGGGCGGGGCATCGTTATCTGGGTGTCTGGCGTGCAAGTCGTCTTCGTTGTAGGTACAGCCACCCGAAATGGCTGCCAGAAAGGAAAAGGCCAGCAAGCCCTGCTTGTAGGTCATCACCATGGCTAGAACTCCATCCGGGCGAGCATGCCAGTGCTTTGTCCGGCCATCGGCGCCACGGTCACAGGGCGGCCCTCGACGAAGAACAAGACGCCGGTGGTCACCGCAGCCGCACCGGCGAGGCCCCACAGCACGTTCGCCGTCACCTTGCGGGTGTGCAGGGAATCAATGTCGCTGTTGCTGCAACCCGTTTGTTCCACGCTTCCGCGGCCGCACGATTTCTTCAGGTCATCGAAGCGCGACTGCATGGTCCAGCCAACGATCGCGGCGGCGCCGGTCAACGCCACCGTGGAACCAGCCGCGACCCAGGTCCATTTGCGTCCCAACCACCAACCCTGGACGGTGGCCTCGGCTTTGGTCGCATTGCCGAGGTCGACCCGCGGCACATCGGCAACGAGCGGCCCATGCAATGGCTTCAAGGTGACAGTCGATTGGCCCCCCGCAGTGACGTCGGCATGGTCCACCATCGGGCAGTCGCCGGATTTTGTTGCGGTGACTTGGTGTTGTCCCGGCGTGACCCACACCGGCCTCCCCAGCGGCGCCTTGCCGACGCCTCGTCCATCCACGCTGATGTCAGCGCCATCCTGTTGGCAGACGACGGTCAGCTGGCCGAGGCTGTTCTGCAACTTGTCCAACCAAGACCGGGCATCTATTCTGTCCTCCCGGGATGCGTTGGGGGTCTCGTCGAGGAACCGTTCGTACGCCTCGCGCGCATCGAGCGTTCGCCCCAGCAGTCGATAGGTCTGTCCGATGTTGAACAGAATCTTCGACGACGGATAGGCATTGTACGCGCCGTTGAATTTGTCGAGCGCGCCGAGGTAGTCGCCGCGCTCGTAGAGTGTGGCTCCGTCGCCCAGCAAGGCTTGCGCTCGGATCCTGTCCTGCGCATTCGTTCCAACCGTCGAGGCTTGGGCCAGGGTGGCCAAGATAAGAATGGGAACAACGCCCATGGGTTAAAGCTCCTTGATCAGTCTGCGCTCAGGTGCGGGCGATTTTGCTTTGGCACGCACGGCGGGCATCGCCTTCTTCGTGCGAGGCTTGCTAGCTACGTCTGCCGACGCGGGAAGCTTGCTGTCGGCGGCTGCCTCTGCGGTGCCGGCTTTCGCCTCGCCCTCGACCCGCGCAACTGCGCTTGGCGTGGGCTCTGCCGTCGGAGCCGGCGCCGCCACGGTTGGCACGGTAGCTGCCGGCGCGGGCGTCGCTGCGACTGGCGCCGCGGCGGGCATGGCCGCAGCTGCTGGTGCCGGTGCCTCCGCCGCGGGAGCCGGCAAAGCCGCGTGCGCCGACGGTCGCTTGCTGGCTGGCGCAGGTCGGAGCACGAGGAACGCGATCAGCGACAGCGCAACGGCGCCTGCTCCGGCAACCCCCCAATGCCACTTCGGCCGGGGCGCGCGGGGCTGGTCCTCGTCGCTTTTGGTTTCGCCGGCAGCGTGGCCAAAAGTGGTCGTCGGCCGTTCGGTGCGGTCTTCGCCAGGGGTTGATTCGTAGGTGGCGGTTTCCGTCCTTGGCTCGGGCACCGCTTGCACGGCGACCTGCTCGGCGGTTTTGCCCTGGACCGCGGCTTCCAGTGCCTGAGCAAATTCGACGACGTTGGCAAAGCGCTCGTCCTTCTGCTTGGCCAGCGCTCGTCGCAGCACCGGCTCCACGCCTTGCGGAAGCCCGCCGACTCTGTTTGCCAGCGGCGCCGGCTCGCCATGAACGACCTGGAAAAGCATGGCGGGAACGCTGTCGGCAGAGAAGGGCGCATTTCCCGACAGACATTCCCAGGCGATACACGCCAAGGCCCACTGGTCGGTGCGATCGTCGACGTCGTCACTCGACCCCATCGCCTGTTCGGGTGACATGTAGTCGGGCGTCCCAATCAACGCCGACGCCTTGGTGATCTTGGTGCTCGCAGCGCGGATCTTGCTGATGCCGAAGTCGAGCACCTTCACGAAGTCGTCTTCGCCAGCAACCTTCAGAAGGTAGATGTTCGCCGGTTTGAGATCGCGGTGAACAATTTCCTGGGCGTGGGTCGCGGACAGTGCCGATGCGACCTGCTTGACGATGTGAACGGTCTGCTGGATGGGCAGCCGGCCGACGCGTGCGATGCGACGGTCGAGGTCTTCACCGTCGAGGAATTCCATGGCCAAGAACGGCTGCCCGGATGGCGTGGTGGAAAAGTCGAAAACCTGGACGATGTGCGGATGCCCGAGCCCGCTCGTGATCATGGCCTCGCGGTGGAATCGGTTGAGCGCCTCCGAGTTGGTGGCCAGCTCGCGCGCCATCACCTTGATGGCCACCCGCTTGTTCAGGCGAATCTGCAAAGCATCGTAGACCGCGCCCATCCCCCCCTGTCCAAGCATACCGGTGATCTTGTACGAATCCTGGAGGACGACACCGAAAAGGGAATCTTCAAGACTCGAATCCGGAGTCATGGCTCAGTCCTTCCCTTACGGTTCAACGAGAGTGACATAACGCAACGCGACAAGTTATTCTCTTGGCACACATCAAACGATGTAGGCAAAGCGACATTGTAACGCATCTTATCCTTCCGTGGCACCCTCGTGTGTACAAAAAAAGGGCGCGGGCAGCGACCCCGGCCCTCCAAAAGCGTTCTGCTTTGGGGACGATCGCCGGCGGCTTCCCTATTGCGTGCGGCCCGCCCGGAATGCGCCGGGTGAGACACCGAAGCTCTTGCGGAACACCTTGCAGAAGTAGTTCGCATCGCCGTAGCCGCAGCGGTGCGCCACCTCCTTGACGGTCGTTCCGCCGGCCGAGACCAGCCGCATCGCCTCTTCGAGGCGAAGCCGGGCCAGGTAGCGGCCGGGGGGCGTGCCACGTGCCTTCTCGAAAACTCGCGAGAAGTGGAAGCGGCTCATGTTGGCGATGCGGGCCATGTCGTCCACGCCGATTGGCCGAGCGTAGTTGAGCCGACAGAACTCCTCGACCGCCGGGATGAATGCCGGAACGCTGAGGGGCGCATGCTTGGCGGGGACTCTCTCGCCGTTTACGATGTTTTCGCTTAGAAGCCCCATCACGATGCCGTAGGCAAGCTCGGATGCCCGGTAGGGTGAATCCAGCCTGCCCTCGACCGCGGCCACGCAGGCGTTCGCCGCGCGTACCAGCGTGGGCGAGTCTTCTGCGAATCGAAGCAGCGGGCCGGCGCGATCGACGATTTCTCGAATTCCGCGTACAGCTTCATGTCCGCCCAGGGCGATGTAGAAGTACTCCCATCGTTGCCCTTCCTCGACCGAGTGGCGGTGTGCGTGGGGATAGCAAAGCAGCAACGTCTGGCCGGGCTCCACGAGAATCTCGCAGTTTTCGTAGCTCACTTTGCCGCGACCGCTCAACGTGTGTTGGATCAGCGCGACCTCTAGGCCGTTTTTTCCCTGGTCGGTGCTCGGTCCCAGGTCCTCACGGAACCCAGCGCTGTGGATGAAAGCGGGCAACGTCGTGCGAAGTTCCGGGAGCACGACAGTGTCGCTGTGCCCCATCGTACGCAATCGCTGGAAATCGATGATGCTGCTCAGCATTTTGCTACCCTGTCGGGAACCCCAGGCCCGCGGTGGTCGGCCATCGGCCCACAGCGACGTCTCGGATGTCGGCCACGACCACAGCCTCCTCCTCTTAGGTTAATCAATTTTCTCCACCAAGGGACATGATTCTTTGAGCCTGAGGCGTCCGCTGAGCCGCGCGGATCATTGGTCGTGATCGCCGTCAGGTCGGCGTATTGCGGCGCACAGTCGAGCTGCCGATGCGGATCGGGCGCAATGCAAGAATAGGAGTCGCGGATCACCGTACTCCCACGGTGTCCGCGACCCCCAAAATGCGGCTCGGGCTTTTTGTCTGGCTAAGCCAGCGCTAGGAGCCTGTCGCGGTAACCCGGACCNNGTTACCGCGACAGGCTCCTAGAACCCCATCCCGACGCCCAGGCCGAAAAGGCCGCCGTCCATGGAGTTTTCATTGTCATCAATGCCGTGGTAAAGGCCGCCGAAGACCTCCGCGTTCATGGCGAACCACTTGTTTGTACGCCACTCGTAGCCGAACGAGACGATTCCCGCGATGCCCGCCGACCCGCGCTCGATGTGGTCGTCCTTGTGGTCCCTGTCTTTGTTTC
>PMLH01000403.1:1608-16461 GCA_003159055.1 Myxococcales bacterium | reverse complement strand
CCCCACGCGGATTAAGATGGAAACCCTGGGAGGGTTTCCAAACCTTCCCGCGATGGTCCGCGCCGAGCAAAGCTCGGCGGCTCCCCACGCGGATTAAGATGGAAACCCTGGGAGGGTTTCCAAACCCGCGGCCCCTGCCGCCCCTGCCACCCCGTCCTCGCTGCGCGAGGCTGCGCGCGAAGGTACGCGCCGAGCGAAGCTCGGCGGCTCCCCACGCGACTCGGCCTGCCCGGTCGCCAAAACAGATGGGAGCTCAACAAGGAGTTGGTGGTCAGCGTCCTGGATCGGTGCCGGTGGCTTCGCTTGGCCGCGATCGGTGACGCTGGTGGAAGGGGCAGACTCGCTCGTGGTCGGCATCGCCTTTCGCACATGCACCGCCAAAGTCGGGGCGGGGCCAGTCGCGATGCCCGGCTTGCTGGCAGCCTGCTCGTGCACGTACCCGCGGAAATCGACGTGGGGCGCCGCTGGCGTTTCATCTTGCTTGGTGGCAGGCGTGGTCACTCTCGCGGTGGAGGCATCCGGAGCAGACTGTGCCGGCCAGTCCTCGGTCGTCGTGCGTGGAAGGGTTGCTTGTTCGCCTGGGCTTCGCACCGGCGAGCGCGTGGCTGTCTGCTGCGCCGACGCACCGAGTGTCGCCGGATTTTGGACCCGGCCCCCGCTGATCGCCTCAGCCTGCTTTGGCTGGCTGTCTGTCGGTTCTGCCTGGAGCATCTCTGCGGCCGAACCGACGGTCTTCGGCTCGGTGGCAGGGGATTCAGAGTTCGATCTGGTTGCGGACTTGGTAGCAGAGGCTATCGGTGGCGGATTCTTCGTCGTCGCCCGAGCGAGCGGTCGTGCCTGCGTTGCCGCGTTGGACTTTGCTGTGGCAACTTCGGGCACTGCCTCCTCGGGCGCGGCAGTTCTTCCGTCACCGAGCTTCGGTTCTGAGCTCTGTACGATAGTGGTCGTCCATCGTTCAGCAACTGGCTGCTCTGCGCGTGCGTCTGTCGGAAACGTGGCAGCCCCCTTCGCCAACTCTTCCTGGGAGGCTTTGCCGAGCAACTGGGCAAAACCTGCCTGGAGGCTGCTGGACTTGCCGTGTTCGTCGTCGCCTTTCGTGGCTGCACGACCCTGTGCTGCCTGGGCCTGGCCCAGCGACGCGAGCATGGAGGTGCTGCCGGTGCCGCTCACTTGGCAGGACCTTTCTTGTCCTTACCGTAGATCGACTTGCGGGTGGCGATCTGGGTGGCCAACTCGGCTGCCATTTCCGGCTTGAGAAGTCCGAGGACCGCGCCGGCGTCGGCGGGTTTCATCCTTCGCATGATTTCGGCGGCCAAGCCGCGGTCCAGGCGGGCAACCATCGCCGCCGCTTGTTCCGGCTTCATGCCTTTCATAGCCTTGGAGACGGAGTCGATCTGTTCGGTGGGTGCCTCGCGCAGGGCGGTCGGCGATACCACGGTGGGCGTGGCGAGTCCGTCGCCAATGGGCATGCTGCCACCGCCGCCGCAGTTGCCGGTCGCCTTCAGCAGTGCCTCGAGTCGGGCCGTCTCCTGGCGCAGAGCCTCGCGCGCTCTTTCAATGTCGGCCAAGGAAGCACTGGGCCCGTCGGCCATCGGAGCGTTGGCCTCTGCGGGGACAACCTGTGCCTTGGCCAGTTGGCTGCGCAAGGCAGCGAGGGTTAGGCCGGGCGGGACCACGGCAGCATAACGATCGATCGACCAAGTGGTCTTTCGTTCGGGAACCTCGGGGTAGTCGGCGGTCGTGGTCTTACGCGCCGGCTTTCGATGGCCCCTCGACTTCGAGTCGGCAGGAATTTCCTCCTCGGGTTCTTCGACCGCGCTCGGCGTTTCTTGCGATGTCGCCGGTGTCTTGCCGGCGGGAGCGGCCTTGGCGGCCTTGGCGGTCGGGGCGGTCGGAGGCTTGGGGCCCTTCACGTTGGGGGGCGCGGTTGGCGACTTCACCGTCGGGGCCACTGGCTCCAAGGGGGCCGTGGCTGCGCGAACGCGGGGCGGCGGCGACGACGGATCAGATCCCGCTGCTGCAGCGAGAATCAGCCAGAGCGGGATCGCGAAACTAGGCACGACGTTCCTCCTGCTTGGGCGTCGTTGCAAGTGGCTTGCCATCCAAGGCCTGTCGCAAACGTGACAGCGTCTCGGTGAGGGCGAAGCGTTCGTTGGGTTCCTGGCGAAGGAATGCGTTCAGATCGTGGATGCACCGAAGAGCAGCGTCAACACGCGGGTTGGTTCCGCTGACGTAGGCGCCGACTTCGACCAAATCGGCGGCATCCTTGTAGGCTGATAGCACGTCGCGCACTCGGCGGGCCAAGGTGCGATGGTCCGCCGAAACCACGTCGTTCATCACGCGGCTGACGCTGGCAAGCACGTCGACGGCGGGAAAGTGGCCCGCCATCGCGAGATGGCGGCTAAGCACGATGTGCCCGTCGAGACAGGCCCGTGACGCATCCACCACCGGGTCCGTCAGATCGTCGCCCTCCGCCAGAACCGTGTACATCGCGGTGATGCTGCCCTGACCTTCGGCGTTGCCCGCGCGCTCGACCAGGCGCGGAATCATGGCGAACACGGACGGCGGATAGCCGCGCGAGGTGGGCGGCTCACCCGCGGCCAACCCGATTTCACGCTGGGCCATCGCGACGCGGGAAAGCGAGTCGATGAGCAACAACACACGCTTGCCCTGATCGCGGAAGAATTCCGCCACCGCGGTTGCGGCCATGCCGGCGCGCACGCGCACCAAAGGTGATTCGTCGCCGGTGGCCACGACCACCACAGACCGCGCAAGGCCATTGCCCAGATCGCGCTCGACGAATTCGCGCACTTCGCGTCCGCGCTCGCCGACCAGGCCGACCACGATCACATCCGCGTCAGCGCTGCGTGCGAGCATGCCGAGCAGCACGCTCTTGCCGATGCCCGGGCCGGCCATGATGCCGAGGCGTTGGCCTTCACCGCAGGTCAGACAGGAATCGATGGAACGAATGCCGAGCACCAGCGGTCGGCCGATGCGTCGCCGGCTCATCGCCCGGGGAGCGGGGGCGTGGATTGGCACGCGTGCATCGAGGATGAGGCCGCCCTTGGTGTCGAGGGGCTCCATGGCGGCGTTGACCACCCGTCCAAGCAGTTTTTGCCCCACCATGATTTCGCCAGCGCTGGCACGCGGGATCACCGGACATCCTTCGCCGATGCCTTTCACGTCGCCGAACGGCATCAGGATGGCGTTCGAGCCCGAGAATCCCACCACCTCGGCGGCGATGCTGCGCCCGCCGCTGACGCGAATTTCGCACGAGGTACCGACTGCCACCTGCGGTAGCACGGCCTCCACGACGATGCCTGAGGCACGCGTGACCTTTCCCGCCAGGACGCACGACTGCGCCTCGGACAAGGAACGCTTGAAGGCATTGAGATTGACGAGACTCATGGTGTGTTCTCCGCGCCGCCAGCGTCGAGTACCCTGCGCAGTTCCTCGATGCGTGCGTTGATCCTGCCGTCGACCGTGACCAGGTCGCCCTCGACCAGACAGTCGCCGCGGCCAAGCGAGGCATCGGGAATGATCTCGACCTTGGAAATCGATGCCGGCGCGACGGCCTGGGATCCGCGGGCTTCGATCGCGGCGCTGACGGCTTGCGCATCAGATGGCGAAAGATGGATGGCGATCTTGCGCGATTCGCCCAGCCGCCGCACTGCTGTGCGCACCAGGTTGACCAGGGGTTCGGCGCTTGCAGTTAGCTCCATCTCCAGGATGCGGCGAGCGACCAGAAAGCCTATTTCAAGGGCGTCGGTGCGGGCCTCCGCCGCCAGGCGATCGGCGGTCGCGCGCAGGACTTCGATCGCAGACGAGGTCCTGTCCGTAAACTGAGCGGCCAGCTTCTGCGCCTCGGCGATAGCCTCCGCGGTAGCCCGTTCGTTGTTTTCGTCCTCCTCGGGCTCGTTGGCGATGACTGGCGGACGGAAGCGTGTTCCACTGGTGGTCTTGAAGGCGGCGTTTTCCACCTTGGTGGCGCCGCCTAGTCGGCCGAGAAATGTGGGACGCCGGAGAGCCTGCGAGGTTGCCATCGGTTACACCATCTTGTCGTTGGGGTTGACGATCGTAATGCGGCCCTGCTCGGCCAGACTGAATGCGACTTTGACCAACTCGGCCTGGGCAGCCTCGACGGCGGCCAACTTGACCGGCCCCATGGCCTCGATTTCGTCCTCCAGCATTTGCCCCGCGCGGGAAGACATGTTCTTGGTGAAACGCAACTTGATGGCGTCGGGCGCACCCTTGAGAGCCGTGGAAAGCTGGCTCATGTCGATCTCGCGGATCAGCGTCTGCATGTCGCGGTCGGTGAGGTTCATGAGGTCGCCGAACGTGAAGAGCTTTCCTCGCAAGCTGGCGGCCAGCTCGGGATCGTCCTTCTCGATCTCTCCCACGACGTCCGATTGCTGGGCGGCGGGCACGGCACGCAGAAGCTCGATTGCCACCGCGCGGCCGTCGAGTCGTTGGGTGTTGGCCGGCACCGATGCGGAAAGCTCCTGGGTAAGGCCCAGTCCAACCTCGCGCAGCACTTCGGGCGCCACGGATTCCAGTTGAGCCAGCCTACGCACGATCTGCGGCCGCTGTTCGACCGGAATGTGTTTGAGGACGGCCAGCGCGTGCGAGCGGTCCATGAGTCCCAGGACCACAGCCGCGGTCTGTGGCAGCTCGCGCGCGAGAAGCATCGCGAGCGCTTCCGGGTCGGCTTCACTTAGGGCTGCAAAGGTCTCGGTCACGGGAGTCTCCGGTTCGAGGCGCACATCGAAGATGCGCTTGGCCACGTCGAGGCCCATCGCGCGAGCGGTGGCTTCGCGCAGAAGCCCGTCGGCACCGTAGGCATCGGCGGTGAGGCTGGTCATCGCATTGACGAAGGTGTCAATCGCAGCGGGAAAGATGGATGGATCGCGGCGCAAGTCGCGCGCGCCAGCGGCGATACGTTCCACGATGCTTTCGTCCAGGGTCTTGAGGATCTGTGCCGCGACGTCGGGGCCGACCCCCAGGAGGACTGCAGCCGCCCGTTGGGCACCAGGACCAGCTGCGTACTCGATGAGGATGTTTTCAGGCATTGACTATCTCCTTGCCGCGGATTCGTTCGACTTGCGTGGTGCGTCGGATTCGACCCACGCGCGCAAGAGATGCGCAGCTCGGCTGGGATCGGTCTTGCTCAATTCCTTGGCCTGCTCGCGCAGAACCAGGCTGTCCGCCGCCTTGAGGGAGGGGATGCTCTCGCCGCGCCCAAGCAGCATCTGCACGTCACCGACCCGCGCGCCGGGCTTGATCATCGACAGGGCGGACGTCGCTCGCCGGTAGACGCGGAACACCAGCAACATGCCCATGGTCGCCAGGACGGCCCACAGGATCATGCGCCCCAGTCGCCACAGGTCGTTGCGCTCCCAGAATGGCATGGTGATATTGCCCTCGTCGGTCTTGCTGAACGGGGCACTCGAGATTTCGAAGGTGTCGCCTCGTTGCGTGTCGAAGCCGATGGCGTGCTTGGCCAAGTCGGAAAGACGGCGCACCTCGGCCTCCAGGCGCGGTTTTCCGTCTTTTCCGTCGACCAGGACCGCAGCCGACAGCCGGACGATTCTCGGTGTGCGCGAGACCGTGCGGGTGACCTTCTTGGCAATCTCGTAGTTCTTGACCTCGTCGTCGCGAGCGGTCTGCGTGCGTGCTGAGCCGGAGCCGCCGCCTGGGACCGCGGCGACCGGCTGGTTGGCGGCCGCACCGGCAACGCCCTGGCCGGTAGTGCCGTCGCTGCTCACGGTCTCGGTGGTCTTGTGCCCGCTGCGGACGGTAGCCGAATCCGGATCGTAGGAGTCTTGGGTGGTTTCGATTTCGGTCGTGTCGAGCGTGGCGGTCACCTTGGCGACCACGGCGCCGTGCCCGACCGCAGGTTCCAGCAGATCGGTGATCCGCTGTTCCAGAGAGGATTCGATGTCTCGTTGCTCCTTGGCCATCTTGGCCGAGCCAGAAATGTCGCCCGAAAGCACGGTGCCACGTTGGTCGACGACGGTCACGGAGTCGGGGTTGAGGCCTGCGACGGCCGAGGCGACCAAGTGGCGAACGCCGGAGAGCTCGCGCTCTTGCATGTTGCGGCCGGGGTGCAGGTTGAGCACCACGGCGGCGGAAGCGTGGCGATCATCGTCGCGGTAAAGACCCTTTTCCGGCAAGGTGAGGTGCACGCGTGCCGAGCGGACAGCCTGCAGGCGCGAAATGGTACGCGCCAGCTCCCCCTCGGTGGCTCGACGGAGGTTCACCCGCTGCGTGAATTCCGATGCACCGAAATCGCCGCGGTCGAAGAGCTCGAAGCCGACGCCGCCGCCGCGGGGGAGGCCCTGCGCTGCCAGCATGAGACGCGCCTCGTGGACTTGCGATGCGGAAACCGAAACCGCGCTGCCGCCCGCTTCGGTGCGGAAGGAAATGCCGGCTGCCTTGAGGGCCGCGGCAACTTCGGTGCCGTCCTCGGGGCCCAAGTTGGTAAATGCGTACTGGTAGGTCGAACCGGTGCCGAAGATAAGCGCCACCACTGCGATCACCGTCGCGAGCGAAAGAACGCCGGCGACCAACATGCGTGTGGCAGCGTTGAGCTCAGCGTAACGTTTGCCGGCGTCACGTATCGACTTGAGGATTGGTTCCATCGACTAGATCCCCATCCGCATGATTTCGTTGTAGGTTTCGACCAACTTGTTGCGGACGCGCATCGCCAGTCGCATGGCCACGTCGGCCTTTTCCAGGGCCAGCGCCATCTCGTGAATGTTGCCTGCGCCGCGAGCGACCGCGTCGGCCTGCGCGTCGGCCACGTTTTGCAGCTTGTCGACCTCGCCGATAGCTTTGCCAAGCTCGCTCTTGAACGATTCGGCCTTGCCCCCGCTGGGCATGTCCAGCGTCCGGTCGAGCCGGTCGACCTGGCCGGCCTCGGGGCTGATCTGGCTGCTATCGATGCGCAGGTTCACGATGCATTACCTCGTGATGTCGAGGCCGCGTGTCGCCATCGTCTTGAGGGTTTCCACCGCTGTGGCGTTGGCCTCGAAGGCGCGCGAGGCGGACAGGAGATTCACGATTTCGCTGATGGGATTGACGTTGGGGAAAGTCACGAATCCATTGGCGTCGGCATCGGGATGGCCAGGGCTGTAGACCATCTTGCCCGGCGACTGGTCGGCGACGATTTGCGAGACCTGGACCCCGAGTGGCGACTGACCCACCGTGGCCGCTTCTTCCTGGGCACCAATGTGGATCGACTGGAAGACGGGATCGAGACGCTGGTAGGGCGTGCCATTCGGGCCACGGGTGGTTTCCGCATTGGCGAGATTCGAGGACGCAAGGTTGACTCGGGTTCGCTCGGCCGAAAGGCCCGAGCCACTGACGTGCAATGCAGTTAAGAAGTCCATGACTACCTCTCTCTCGTTATCCGTTTCCGTCGGAAGCCACGTAGCGCAAAATGGCCAGCTTCTTGCCGGCTGCGCGCGCACTGGCGCCATACTGAAGGGCGTTTTCCGCCATCGCGACCATGGTTCGGTCCAGATCGACGGTGTTGCCGTCGAAGGTCGCGCCACCAGCGGGCACGTCCACGATGGGCAAATCCTTGGCCGAGATTCCAGTCTGCTGTGATTCGACTTGACCCGCCGTGGGCAGCGTCGGCTGCGCGACGCCGCCGTCGCTGTGGGCCGATCCCTCGATCGCTGCCATGGTGGCGGTGAAGTCGACGTCCTTGGGACGGAAGCCGGGCGTGTCGACGTTGGCTACGTTGGCGGCGAGCACATTCTCTCGCACGAGGCGCACATCGAGGGCTCGCTCGAGTCGCGCCAGAGTACTGTCGAAGACCTTCATGCTGCCGACTCTCCCTGCGATTGCCGTGCCACGGTCGTGGCACCGAAAACCGGGCTTGGAGAGAAGCCCGGCAGAAGTTGCCCATCGGGCGTGAGAGCACCGGACATCCGAAGCCCGCGCAGCTTGTTGCGCAGGGTTCGCAGACTGATGCCGAGAAGGCGCGCGGCGTGGGTGCGATTGCCACGCACGCGGCGGAGCGCCTCCAGGATTGCCATGCGCTCGAGCTCGGCCAAGGCCAGCGGCCAACCATCCTGACCTTGGTTTCTGGCCAGCGGGGGGCTTGGGGCGGGATCGGTGGTGTTCCTCGCTTCGGCGGTGGCTGGTCTGCCAGCATCGGTCGTCGTGTCGTCGGTCATAGGTCGGATGGACGAAATCCCGACCGCGGCCAGGGCGACTGCAATCTGCCCGACGGGAACCGTCTCGCTGTGGCAGCGAACCAGCACCCGTTCGAGAATGTTGGCCAGCTCGCGCACGTTGCCGGGAAAAGGGTAGGCGGTGAGCTCGGCCAATGCCTCGGGCACCAGAATGGGGACCGGCCGCCCCAGGCGCAGGGCGATGTCTTCGGTCAAGGATGCGACCAGGGCCGGGATGTCGTCGCGGCGCTCGCGCAGCGGCGGCAAGCAGATGGGAAAGACCGACAGTCGATAGTAGAGATCGGCACGAAACTGTCCGCGTGCCACCATTGCGGCGAGATCGCGGTTCGACGTCGCAATGACGCGCACGTCGACGGCGACCGGGCGCGCACCGCCCACGCGATCGAGCTCGCGCTCTTGCAGGACGCGCAGGAGCTTCACTTGCAGTCCAAGCGGCATCTCCGAGATCTCGTCGAGCAGCAGTGTGCCGTGATCGGCTTGTTCGATGCGGCCGATGCGACGGTCGGCGGCGCCGGTAAATGAACCCTTTTCGTGGCCAAACAGCTCGCTTTCCAGCAATTCGCCGGGCAGGGCCGCGCAGTTGACCGCGATCCAGGGGCCGGCGCTGCGCGGTGAGAGCGTGTGGATGTGGCGAGCGAAGACCTCTTTGCCCGTGCCGCTTTCCCCGAGCNNCAGCACCGTGGTGTTGGCGCGCGCCACGTCTTCGACCGCCGAGAGGACATCTTGCATTACCTGTGTGCCGCCAATCGGTGGCACGACGTCGGGTCGGCGTGGGACAGGGAATGAGGCGGTGGTGTTCATGGCGACTCCGAATCGGTGGGCTGGACTTGGTTCTGTCTGAAACGCAGCGAGCGTGAGACGGTGGTGTAGGCCTCGGCCACCTCACGGGCAGCCTGGGTGATGAGGGCGTCGTGGCTACGGCGAGTGCGGGCGTCGACTCCTCCGACCGCGACGGTCACGGCCGCCCACCGGGCGCCTGACATGCGCCTGCGTCCAACGCGGCCGTCCGCGTATTCGAACAAGGTTCGTGCGCGGGCCAGATCTTTTGCGGCCAGGTACATCTCGGATCCGCGCAGCAGGTGGTCGCCGATGGCCTCGACGTCGACCGCTTCCACCCACGGCACGCTGGCCGCGAGCAGGTTGCCCCCGAACATGGGGGCGCCGAGATCGAGCGCCTTTTCCGCTGCCGCACGCACCATCTCGATGGCCAGGAAGCCCTCGGTGCGCGAGGGAAGGTTGAGGTAGACCTCAAGCGTCTCGGCCGCGCCGTCGCGGTCGGGGAACCTGAGGGCGAAGAGAACCAATCGCCGACAAAGCACGCGCGTGTCGTCTTCGCAGATGTGAGGGTTCCCTCGGATCGCCTCCAGGAGCGACACCATGGATTCTTTCACGGCTCCCATGTATGCGGCGGCACGCGCTCCCCGCAGCAGCATTTCCGAGTGAAGCGGCTCGGGCAGTAGCGAGGCATCGAAGGTTCGCTTGCGCATTTCACCCAGGCACGTGCCACCAAGCTCGCACAACCGCGCCGACGCCATACGTCCGTAGATTCCGTAGCGGCCGGCCATGCGGTACCAGCCGGCCNNCCAGTCTCAGCTCGGCCAGGCGGCGATGTTCACCGGGTATGGCCTTGCGATACTCAACCGCGGCCTCCGTGAAGCGGCCAGCCTTGAACTGACATTCACCTCGGGCGGCTTCGGTGTCGCCTGGGCAACCACTGCCGAGGCGGAGCGCGATGGGATGATAGAAGAACCAAATCTGGTCGCCCTCCTCGCTCATGGGCAGGCCGCGCACTTCGCGGATCTCCAGCACCGGCCTACCGCCGCTTGGGTCAATCCGGGCTTCGATGCGCGGGGTTCGGCAATTGAGGACGACAGTGTTACCGACGCGCTCGATGAAGGGACACAGTTGTGGATTGCTGGCGAGAAAGTGCTGTTGGATGGCGCGCGCATCCGCGGTGGTGACGAGGTCGATGCGCATGGCGAGCGAATCCACTGACAGCGCGACTCGGTTTATCGGTGCTGCGAGCGGAAGCCGCTCGACGGTGGCCACGGTAGCCACGCGTTCGGGCTCCGGCGTTTCCGTTGGAGCGCTGAGCGCGACGAGAAGGGCTGCGAGGCGGAACATATTGCTGTCACGCTATGCACCTGTCATGCCGGTGGGCAGGCTGCTCATCTGCCGGTTCTTGCCCAGGCAGAAAAGGCCTAGTGTTCACGCCAGCACAGCGGAGATCTGTTTCGATGTGCGAAGTCGCAGTCAGGCGATCGGCGTCAGGCCTTTGTCGCATCGAAGGCGTCGTCCGGTTGGCGTGTCACCTGCCTGGCGCGAGGAGAGGGCACAGAGGCAGCGCACAGAAGAGAAGACCTACATGCCAGGAGCTTCGACTCGTTGACGAGAAACAGGCGAGGGCACAGAGGTCTCTTCTTTCTGTGCCTCTTGGTTGCGGTCGTGCGGCCGCAACTGCGCTCTCAGCCGGCGGCCGCTGCAGAGACTGCGACCGAATAAGTCGAGGCTAAAGCCGTGAGATGGCTCTGCGCCCTCGCGGCACTAGCCGTCAGTCTTTCCCAGCGCGACAGCCGCTTTTCGGCGCAGCTTCTCGACCAGGGTGGTTCGGCCCATGCCGAGCAGGCGCGCGGCTTCCTTCTTGTTGCCACTCGTCTGTTGCAAGGCCAAACGGATGTAGGCTTCTTCCGCCTCGCGCAGGAGTCTTGGTAGGTCGACTGGCAGGTGTGGCTCGGGCAAGGGAAGTGGCATGGCTGCCACAGAAATCGGTTGTGTGATTTCGTCCGCACTCGGCACCGGGACGGGGGAGATCGCGTCGAGGTCATCGGCCGGCAGGGGGCCAAGGTCGATTTCGCCGGTCTCGGCCTGCGGATGCTCGTCGGCCAGGTCGACCAAAGCCCCGGCGCAGGTGATGGCATCGGCGTCGAGGGTACAGGCGGATGGATGGACGCCAGTTTGCTCGGGCTCAGCGAGAAAAGGCGCCGGAAGGTCGCGTAGGGTGATGGTGTTGCCTTCGGTGCAGACCGACAGGCGTTCGGCCAGGTTTTCCAGTTCGCGGACGTTGCCCGGCCAAGCGTAGTTTTCGAGGTGCCGGAGCACCGCTGGCGCGACCTGTCGCCCTTCGCCGTGCATCTGCCAGAAGTGGAAGAAGAGCGGGGCGACATCGCCGGGTCGGTCTCGCAAGGGCGGCAACACCAGTGGGCAAACGTGCAGGCGGTAGTACAGATCGCGGCGGAAGCGCCCTGCACGCACGTCCTCGCTGAGGTCGCGGTTGGTGGCGGCGACCAGGCGGAAATCGCCGGTCACGGACTCCGAGCTGCCCACGGGTTCGTAGGTGTGGTTCTGCAAAAGGCGCAGAAGCTTGACCTGCAAAGGCAGGGGAAGATCGCCAACTTCGTCGAGGAACAGTGTCCCGCCCTCGGCCATCGCGACACGACCACGGCGCGAAACCACGGCGCCGGTGAAGGCGCCGCGGACGTAACCGAACAGCTCGCTTTCCAAGAGCGCGTCGGGAATGGCCGCGCAGTTGACTGGCACAAACGCGCGTTTCGAGCGAATGCTGTGGTTGTGCACCATGCGCGCGAAGACCTCCTTGCCGGTGCCGGTTTCACCAGTCAGAAGCACGGTCGCATCGCTGGCGGCGATACGGGCACAGGCTCGCATCACATCGACGATGGGCGAATCCGGAGCACACACGATTCCGTTGGCCGCGGGTGCGGGCGTTGAAGACGCGGGGGTTGGGGATTTGATGGCGGTCATCTGCATCGATACACCTTGTGCAGTTGGAGGGTGTTCCGGCTGCGCCAGCAGCCGGCGTCAAACTTGTAGTACACGCGTACCGGCAGGGGCTGACTCATGTATTGGCCGCTCACGCGCAAAAGCCAGAGGGTCAGGCGAAAGAGGAGGCCCGGGCTAAGGAGCCTTGGCAAGCGACTTTCATCCGCGGACGCGGAGCCTTGAGACGAAGCAAGGCGATGGTTATAGCCGGCGGGAAACAGCATCTTTGATCCCCTCAAGCACGCGGTGGCAGGTTTCCTCTTCGAAGCCAGCGCTGCGGCGGGCTTCGTCAATGAGCAAGCGAGAACGATCGAGTTCGTCGCGGCGGGTATGAAACCCGGCCTTGTAGGAAAGGGCGTTCGCCAAACGCACGACGGCACTTAGACTGAACTTGGCGGAAGACGCCTGGGAAGCTTCATCAATGGCGGAGGCGGCCTCGGGTGACAGGCCCCAGGCGCGGGCCAACCGGGCGCCCGCGCGAGCCTGGCAGCGATCCAGACAGGTGACGAGCATGTCGTCGCTGATGAGCTTGCGGCCCTTGGATTGGGTCATGACCTTTTCGATATCGAAGAGCAGGCTCGCGGTAACCGGCTTGCCGGCGTCGTGGTAGAGGCCGCTTCGATACGCCTCGAGAACCATGCGTTCATTGCCGCCGTGGGCTTGCATGAGACGCTGGGAAATGGAGGCCACGGCCAGGGCATGCTGCCAGGGCTGCTTGCACACGGCCTGCAGGCGAAGGTTCGGGGTTTCGAGTAGCTGGCGCAGGGCGATCTCTAGCAATCCAGTGCGAACGCCCTCGGTGCCCAGCCGGGAAATAGCCTGTTCGGTGGATCGGGCAAGGGTGCGCGTGGGCCCGCTGGTGTTGGCGACCTGAACCAGCTGGCTGGTCAGTCGGGCGTCGGTGGTCACCAGCTTCGCCATGGCGCCAAACGAGAAGTCCGGGGAGCCGAGCAGGTCGAGGCAGAGCAGGATCGACCGTGGCAAAAGTGGCAGTTCGAGATCGGCGTCGGGTTCGGTGCGCGACTTGAGCGCTTCTACCAAGCCGTCGACGAGAGTGCTCTTGTCGGTGCCGAACGGCGAGGGTGGGTGGGCGAAGATGCCCTGCGATGGCGTCGCCGGCATGGATGGCAGGCTTGGTGTGGGCGCGAGGGCTAGCCGGACCGGTCCTCGCGAAGGGGTTGCGCTTGGGGGTGGGGTGGGGCTGTACGTGGTGGGCGCGGTGGAAATCATCGTCGACGAGATCTGCGGCATGGTCGTCATCACCGGGGGCGGAGTCAGCGCTTGGGAATAGCCCTCGTATGTGGACTGGCCGCCGCTCACGCCCGGCGTGGATACCAAGATGGCGTCGCGGAACTCGCGCATGGAGGCGAAGCGCTGGTCCGGCTTCTTGGCCATGGCGCGCAGGATGACGGCATTGGTCGCCGCCGAGATGCTAGGGTTGATACGTTGGGGAGGCAGCGGGGGCTCTTGCACGTGGCTCATGATGAGTCGACCCGCGGTCTCTGCGGTGAAGGGCAAGCGACCGCTGATCATCTCGTACAGCACCACGCCGAGCGAATAGATGTCGCTGCGATGATCGAGATGGGTGTCGCCCAGGCACTGCTCGGGCGACATATAGGCTGGGGTGCCCATCAGCGCGCCCATCTCGGTGTGGTGCTGGACGTTGCGATCGTGCGCCATGAGTTTGGCAATTCCGAAATCCAGAACCTTGACGTAGTCGGGATAGTCAGGGTGATTGCACAAGAATATGTTGGCCGGCTTGAGGTCCCGATGGACCATGCCATGATCGTGACCTGCGCCGACCGCGGCTGCGATCTGTGCCACGACGCGCACCGCAGAGGGAACGTCAAGCATGTGAACGTGTGCTAATCGATCTTCCAGGGTCTCGCCTTCGAGAAGCTCCATCACGATGTAGGGCAGCTTGCCGAAGGTGCCGAAATCGGTGATCTCAACGATGTTGGGGTGGCGAATGTCGTTCACCGCTCTTGCTTCGGTAAAGAAGCGTGAAACGAAATCTTCATTGTCCGCGATCTCAGCGGCGAGAACTTTGATGGCGGCGCGACGGCCAATGAGCACGTGCTCGGCAAGATAAACGCGCCCCATGCCACCTTCCCCAAGCAGCGAGATCACGCGGAAGGAGCCAAGAGCCTGACCCAAAAGCGCATCCGCTGGCGGAGTTGACTTTCCGCCTTGCGAGGTAAGGCCTATCGTCGCGCCTTTGCTTTGGGGAAGATTGGAAACCGCCATTTGTCGTGTACAAGCATCGGCGGCCAAGATCCCTTCTTGAGAGGATCGGAGATTAAAAATCAGATTTCTGACAGATCCTTGCGCTGTCGCCTTTCCGACGGTGAAGAAACGTCAGAGGACTGACGGGGGGTCAACGATGTGACGGCAGAACGAACTCGAAAACCGCGCCCTGATTGACCTTCGCGGTTGCCGATACGCGCCCNNAACCGGCGCCGTTGTCGCGCACGTAGAAAACCTGGTGATTGTTTTCCCAACGGGCGCCCACTTCAATGTCGGCATGGTCGGTCTTGTTGGTGTACTTCCACGCATTGTCGAGGAGGTTTTCCAAAAGAATGCGCAGAAGTCCTATGTCGCCGCGGACGCGCAAACCTGCCTGTACGTGGGTTCGCACCTGGCGATCGGGCTCGCGCTCGCGCTGCAGGGCCAAAATGTCGGTGGCCAGCGCAGACAGATCCACGTCTTCAAGGCGCATCTCGGTACGCGTGATCCGCGATAGCACAAGCAAGTCATCAATAAGCTGTCCCATGCGTCCGGCTGCCTTGCGCACGCGGGTGCAATAGTCGATGGCGCGCTGGTCGAGGTTGCCGCCGTAGTCCTCGACGAGTGCTTGCGTGAAACCATCGAT
>PMLH01000403.1:0-1463 GCA_003159055.1 Myxococcales bacterium | reverse complement strand
GTGAGCATCGGCAGCTCAAAAGTGCTCGGCTCTCCGCCAGCAATCAAGCGCTTGAATTCCTCGCTCACCTGGGGAAAAAGCTGGGCAGGGGCCATGATCTCGAACCAATTCTTTCGTTCGAGATCGGCACGCAAATAGCCGGTGATGTTCTCGGCCGTGCGGTTGAAGGCGTGCACGCGGCCGTCGCAGTCGAGTCCCACAACCATAATGCTGGCAAGCTCGATGAGCCGTTCGGCGTGATCCTTCGCTTCTTGCAGCGCCTCTTGCGCCACCACCAAGTCGGTGACGTCGCGCTTGACGCCCCAGATGCGCATGAGGTGACCGTTTTCCACTTCGCCGGAAAGATTGTTGAGCGAGCGGAAAACGCTGGCGTCGCGACGGCGCTCGGCCAAGAGCAGATTGTCGAGGCGATACCCTGACATGATGAAGGCAACGATGAAGCCGAGCTGCTCCTCGCGCGAGCTGGATAGAAGGTCGCCAAAGGCGATGCCCTGCATGGCCTGAGGCTTGTCGTAGCCGAACTGCCGTGCGAACATACCGTTACACAAGCCCACGCGGGCATCGCGCACGATGGCTTCAGCCTGCTCGTGTACGGGCAGATCGGTGGAAACTGGCGTGTTGAGGTCGAATCGCCAGAGGCCTTCCGAGGCCAACTGGAGGAAGTGGCGAAATTGGCCTTCGATGGAATCAGGCGAATCCGTTGATTCGCTCATGGGCACGTGGCTGGAGGTGTTCTTCATGAAAAGGTGCACTTTGCGGTCGTGGGCGAGCGCAGGGGACGCCAGTTCATGATAAAAGAATACTTGCGTATGCGCTCTACGAGATTTCCATCTGCGGTCGTGGATCGCCCTCTTTCTGAGGAATGTGCGCAGGATGGGCAAGGCAGAGAACCAGAGCTGCCCGGCCGTGTTTTGCTTGCGGAGGTCGATGATGTGGACCTATCCAAGGACGCAGACGCTCTTAGCCGAGCAGGTTTTCGCGTGGATTTGGCCTGCGATGGCCATGCGGCAAAGACGCTCATCGAAGGCAACGACTATGCAGCCATCGTCGCAGACGCAGGGCTGGCAGGGGTTGATGCCATCGGCCTTCTGCGCGCGATTCGGAGTCGCGATATGGACGTGCCGCTGGTCGTCGTTACCGATGCATCCCATGCGGGGCTGTCGGCAATCGTGGTTCAGCAAGGCGCGCTCTGCTGCCTAGAAAAACCCGTAGCGACGGCTTCGCTCTGCGCAACCCTGGCCTACGCGGCAAAATTGCACAAACTGGCAACTCTGCGCCGCAGCGCTCTCGACGAGCTAGGAGGCACATGGCGCCAACTTGGCGACCGCGTGGCACTTGAGCGGGTTTTCGAGCGCGCGCTCGGCTGCCTGTCGGTCGCATTCCAGCCCATCCTTTCGTGGTCGAATCGGCGAGTCATCGGCCATGAGGCCTTGTTGCGTAGTTCGGATCCCAATCTGCGCGAC
>PMLH01000041.1 GCA_003159055.1 Myxococcales bacterium | reverse complement strand
GTGAAAGCTCGGCTTCTTGCCGGCGGGACTACCCGGCAGCTTCGAGCGGCGGCATCGCTGCGTCGACGATGGTCTTCACGTCGAGTTGGTGGTCTGCGATCATGCGCCGTACTGTGGGGTAGGAGACGCCAAGTGCGCGTGAAATCGCCGCACGCCGGCCCCTGAACTCTCGAATGAGAAGGACGAGGTACTCGCGTACCAGCTCGGCGAGAGTTGGGATCTTTGAAGTTCCCTGTTTGTCCGTGCCTGACAGTGATCGAAGAAGCTCCGTCCGCGTGTAGGTTGGATCGGCCTGGTCGAAGACGACGATGGCGTCCTCACCGACTTCGTCGGACGTCGCCAAAGCCGCTGCACGCTCCACCAGGTTGCGAAGCTCCCGAACATTCGCCGGGTAGCTATAGGCCAAGAGCTTTCGCTCGGCCGCTTCTGTGAAGCGCAGTGAGAGCCTGCCCTGCCATTTGGCATAGTGCCGAAGAAACCGGCGTGCAAGCCACAGGATATCCGCGGGCCGCTCCCGCAAGGGCGGAAGGGTAAGCCTACCCACGTCGAGTGCGTGGACCAACTCCTCGCGAAGACCGGGGTGTCGAAGCAGGTCGCTCGCGCTTAAACGCGAGCCGGCAACAATTCGCTGGGGGCGCTCCAGTTGGGTGCGCCCTGCCAACAGGTCCTCGAGCCATGACTGGATTGGAGGGCGAAGGCTCTCAATATCTTCGACGAACAGCGTGCCGTCGGGGGTCCACCCGCGCATGTCGGGTGAGGCGACGACGGGCCCGCCCATCGTTCTCCAGTGCCCTGCACGTGCAATTGGATCGGTATCGTGGATGAGCCGAGCCAGTTCCGGTACACCGGTTCCGCGCTCTCCTTCGATAAGCACCGGCGCACCGGGGGCTCGCGCGAGTTTTCGGGCCAGGTCCAGAACTGAGCTGAGGCCCGGAGAATCGAGCAACCAATATCCGGGGATTTCCCCGGCCATCCCGGCGGCACGTCGATCTTCGAGAGTGCGTGCGATAATGAAGGTCCCCTCGGATGGTTCACAGCCAATGGGCTCTGGAGATGACGTTCTCACTTGTCGTGACCTTTCCCTCGACGAGATTTCCCGCGAACCTGCCACTTGCGTTGCGGCCGCCTCATTTGTTTTCAACCTAGCAAGTGGCTCGTTAAGATCAGGTTAAAAGAGTCCTGGCGGCGATGAGGATTGCGAGCTCGGCGACGTGCTCAGCCGGTACCCGAGGCCAGCCTCGTTGAGGATGTACTTTGGCTGCGCAGGATCGGCCTCTAGTTTTCGCCGAAGGGCGTGCATGTAGACCCGAACATAGTCACCCTTGTTGCGGTAGGCCGCGCCCCAGGTTTCCTTCAGCAATACGTCAGTCGCGACCAGGTTGTCAGGGTGGCGCGCCAGGGTCCCTAGCAGCTTAAATTCGGTGGGTGAGAGATGAACACGGTCATTCCCCCGTAAGAGAGAACGCGCGGCAAAATTGAAGGTATACGGTCCAAATCCGATCGTGGTTGCGGTCCCATCGAAGACTCTCGCGTGGTTGCGAAGCGTTGCGCGTATGCGTGCCCGCAACTCCGGCACCGAAAAGGGTTTGGTCAGATAGTCGTCCGCCCCAGCGTCCAGCGCCTTGACTTTGTCGGTATCGTCTTGGCGGCCCGATACCACGATGATGGGGGCAGTGCTGTTGGCTCGAATCACGGGCACCAGGGCCATGCCATCGACATCGGGGAGCCCCAAGTCAAGCAACACGAGGTCAGGGTTTCTGGTCCTCACCTCCTCGATGGCGCGCTGGCCCGTGCCGGCATCGATGGTGTGATATCCGTCGGCCTTCAGGACCATTGAAAGGGTACGGTTAAGGTTGCGATCGTCCTCAACAACCAATACGGCAGGCCCATTGCTCATTCGGTCATCTCCTGGCTGGGATTACGGAGGCTCCCCAACCCAGCTCTGGGTAGTGCAAGACTGGGACCAACTGCCGAGCACAATCACTTCCGATTTGATGATTCTCAAACCCTCGCTGGTGGCCACCGCCAGCAGCCGCGTGCGCAGTTTGCAAGAAAGCCAATTCGGTGTCGTGCAGATTACCGGCTATCCGACCCGCCTATTCCGAGGTGCAGAGCCGATACCCGAGCCCGGCCTCGTTGATCAGGTAGCGAGGTTGCGTCGGGTCGGTCTCGAGTTTTCGCCGCAATGAATGCATATAGACGCGAACGTATCCCTTCTTGTTCTGATGCGCTGATCCCCAAGCCTCCTTGAGGAGCGTGGTTGTCGTGACGACCTCGTCCGGGTGCCGAGCCAAGGTCGCCAGCAGCTTGAACTCGGTGGCCGAAAGAAGGACGTGTCGGTCCTGGCGCAGAAGCCTCCTTCCGAGCAGGTCCAAGCGGTAATCTCCGAATGAAATGATGGTTCGAGGCATGGAGCCGATCTGGGCGCGGCTACGAAGGGCCACACGGACACGCGCCAGCAGCTCGGGAATGGAGAAAGGCTTGGTCAGATAATCGTCGGCGCCGGTATTCAAGCCGCGCACCTTGTCGCCTTCTTCGCCGCGCGCCGTCAGCATGATCACCGGCAC
>PMLH01000455.1 GCA_003159055.1 Myxococcales bacterium | reverse complement strand
GGCATCGTGCATCGCGATCTCAAGCCCGAGAATCTCTTCTTGATTCCGGACGCTGGCGCTCCCCTCGGTTTTTGCGTGAAGGTGCTCGACTTCGGCATCGCCAAGGTCAAACACCGCGAAGATCGGGGTGACTCGACGCTGAAGACCCAGGCCGGGTTGCTCATGGGCAGCCCTGCATACATGTCCCCGGAACAGTGCCGCGACAGCTCGGATGTCGATCTGCGCACGGACATTTATTCCCTGGCCGTCATGGTCTACGAAATGCTTGCCGGGGCTCCGCCGTTTTCCTCCAAGTCAGCGACCGAGATGCTGGTCATGCACATCACCGCCACCCCGCCGCCGTTGCGCGAGCACGTGCCCGACCTGCCCGAGTACATCGAGCAAACGGTGGCCCGAGCCTTGTGCAAGGATCGCGAGCTTCGCTACAGCAGTGTCGACTATTTCGTCGGGGCACTGCTGGGAAGCTATCCCGCCTCGACCGCGCAGGGAAACGCACCTTCTGGCGCGGTGGACGTGGCGGAGGTCACCGAAAGGCCGATGGCGCGAGCTGGGGGGGGCCGCGGCAATACGCCGCCGCCGGTTGCCCTGGGGCCGTTTTCCAGCAGGTTCGGCCTGACGCCTGCCCCGGTGCTGATTCCCAGCCCAACCATCACCACCCTTTCTCGTTCTACGGGCGAGGCAAGCACGAAGGCAGCCGACCTCGATTTCGAGTCGATTCGCCCCAAACGTTGGCCCATCGTCGCGCTGGGTGGGCTGTTGGTCGCTGCGGTGACGGTGTTCCTGGTTCTGCGTGCTCGTTCCGCCCTGCCGCCGGCCGCGGTGCAGGTGGCACAGCCTGCGGCTGTGGCGGCAGTCGCGCCGAAAGCGCCTGGGACGGTGCGCGTGCTCGTACGTAGCGCACCCCCGGGCGCGAGCGTCGTGGACGTCAAACAAGGAACCGTCCTCGGCATCACGCCGCTTGAGACGTCCTATCCCCAAAGCAGCGAAACTCTCGGGCTGGTGATTCGGCTGGAAGGTCACCAGGACAAGGCCGTGTCGGTCAGTCTCGATGGCAACTCGTCCACCTCCGTGGACTTGGAACGCGCCGAGGCGTTGCGGCCGGAGGCTGCGAAGAAGTCCGAGCCAACTCGTCCCGAAGCAGCCAAGACGGCTCCGGCAAGGGCGCCTGCGGCGCGAAAACGGATCACACCAATTATCGACAAGGAAGATGAATGGCGCGTTCACTGAGGGTTCTGCTTCTCTTCGCCGTCACACTCGGCGCGGCTTCGACCCTGCCTCCCGCAATCTCAACTGCGCGCGCTGGCGAGCTGGACAGGAAGGGCAAGGCCGACGCCAAGGAGGCCATGCGGCTTTACAAGGAAGGGAACTACGAAGATGCCGCCAAGGTGTTTTCCCGCCTGAGCATCGCGTATCCCGAGATGTTGGTGTTCGTCCGCAACCTCGGCGCCTGCTACTACTACCTGCGACGGTGGGAGCCTGCGATTTCCAATCTGCGCGACTACGAGCATCGCAAGAAGGACATCGCGCCCGACGATCGAGCGGAAATTGCCGGCTGGATAAGTGAAATGGAGCGTATGCGCGACCAGTCCACCCCGCCGCCTGTCGCGGCGGCGCCCGCGTCATCTTCGGCCTTGCTCCCGACCGCGGCTGCACCCCAGCCGGTGGCCCCCGTTGCCTCGCCGCCGGCCGCAGCGTCGGCGCCGCTCCTTTCGCCTGGCGCCGGCCCGATGCCTCCGGAGCCTGCGCCGCCCGCCCCGCCAGGATCCGCAGCGACATCGAGTCCGGGCGCACGTGGCGAGGCGGCCGCACCGCCGTCGGCGCAACTTGGTCAGCCGCCAGGCTATCCCTCCAGCCAGTACGGCCCGCAACCGTCCTCCTATCCGCCCGGCCAGTACGGACCGCAACCCGAGTATCCGCAGGCGCAATACGGTGCGCCTCCCTCGGGGTATCCGGGGGCGCCGTATTCTTCGACAACACCCGTCTATCCGCAGGGCTATCCCGCCGGGGCCTACGCGCCCGCCGGCCAGGTTGCGGCCGCGCCAGCAAGGTCGGGCACGGGTCGAAAAGTCGCGGCTTGGATCCTGGGGATCGCCGGGGTTGGCGGCATTGTTGCTGGCGTTGTCTGCACGGCCAAGGCGCTCGATGATTTCTCCAAGGTCCAGAAGAAGTACGATCCGTCGCTCGAAGACCAAGGTAAGAAATTCGCTGTCGCCCAGTGGTTTGGCTATGGGGTCGGGAGCGCGTTGCTCGTAACGGCCATCATCGTCGGTGCATCGGGCGCTGGTTCTTCGCCCGGCGTCGCGTTGGTGCCGGCGGTGGGGTCAGGAACCGCAGGTGCGGCCTTGAGCGGAACTTTCTAGAGGAGCCCATCCATGAATCGCTCTGGATTGCTGATACTCGTCGTGCTCGCAGGCTGCGCCCCCAAGTTTCTCAGCGGCAGCACCGAGTGTTCGACCAAAAACGAATGCCCGACGGGATACTTTTGCAGCAGCAACGGGAGCGCGACCAAGGTCTGCTTTCAGAAGTGCTCCGCATCGACGGCCTGCGAGAGCGGCTTCGTGTGTGGCGACGACGGGATCAACACGGACGTTTGCATCGACAAGAGCACGACCAACTGTGGTACCGGCGAGACCTACTACTGCAAGACCGCCAATCTCTGCTGGACCGACTCCGTCGCCTGTTCGACGATCACCAACTGCGGAACCATGAGCACGCCGGACTACCGCGCGTGCACGAGCGCGACGGTACATCCTGATTGCGCTGGCAATTGCGTCGCGGGCAGCAGCGGCACCGGCGGTTCGGCAGGAAGCACAGGCAGCGGAGGTGCCGGGGGGAGCGGGGGCAGCAGGACTGGCGGCGGGAGCGGTGGTGTTTCGGGTAGCACGGTCGCAGACGCTGGCGTGAAAGACGCGGGCGGTTCTTGCACGACCGGTTGCTCGTCAGGGCAAAAGTGTCTGGGCGGGCAATGTTGCGCTCCGCCCGCAAGTGGGGGCGAATGCAACCAGCTACCGGCCTGCGGATGTGCGAGCGGCAAGGTCTGCTATCCGTCGAGCACCTCGCACGCCATGGTCTGTCTGACGGGGAACAACCTCGTGGAAGGGGCAGATTGCAGCTCGGGCCTCAGTTGTCAGTCCGGATTCGGCTGTTTCGGAGGAACCTGCAAACGCTACTGCAACACCGACACGGACTGCCCAGCCGTCGCGGGATTGCGGACCTGCAATCAGACCACCTGGTCGGACGACAGCACCAACATCCTCGGCGTCAAGGTCTGCGGACGCATTTGCGACCCCGCGCACCCGCAGAATCCGACGGCCCCGTTGCTGTCTTGTCCATCGGGTTTTGGCTGCGACTCCTCTGCAACGGGACTCAGCTACTGCTTCCAAACGAGCCCACTGTCTGCTGGTTCAACTTGCACCGACTCGCAGGATTGCTCGCCTGGCTATTACTGCACTGTGGGCGGCTCGTGCAACAAATACTGCCTGGTTGGCACCGATTGCCCAAGCGGGCAGACCTGTCGCTCCTTTTCAACCACGACTTTGGCGGGCACGTATCAGGTCGGGTACTGCGGAACTTGATGCGGCACTAGCTGGAGCGTGTCGGGAAATTGCGCGCCGCCCGAAGGGCCGGCACGCGGCTAGCGACTTGCGGGCCGCGTGAGCGAGGGCGGTAGCGTGTTCGTGTGGGGTACCGAGGGAGGCGGAAAGCGTGGGCGAGGGCGGGCCGCGGGACGCGCACGCTCATGCAAGCCGTCCGATCGAGCCGCGACACGCTGGTCGGCCACGCTACCGCGACCGCTCACGCTGGCCGATCTGGGCTGAACCGGAAGGCCGGTCGCCCATGTGGGCCAGCCGGGTGAGAATGGCACACAAGCGGTCAAGCAGAGTGAGCAGCGTCAGGATCTCGGCCTCGGGAGCGAGATTGAGTACGAGCACTCCCTCCAGGGCCACCGCCGCCTCGCAGGCCTCGCGCGGGCGCAGCGGAAGCGGCACAGTCGGTCGGCGCCTTGGCGACTGGAGGCTTACGCGAGAAGGGCGCGTTGTCGCCGCAAAGGTGCCGCATGACCGCGATTCGAAGTCTCACGCCGAAGCGCCCCTAAGAGGGTGTCTGAAAAGTG
>PMLH01000371.1 GCA_003159055.1 Myxococcales bacterium | reverse complement strand
GGCCGTGGCCCACAGGTTGTCCGCGCCGTTGGGCAAGTTCTCGCGCACGAAATTGACGTTTTCGTCGAAGCCGCGGCCAAAGCCCCACTTCGACGAAACGTAGCCGTTGGAAGAAAACAGTGCCGTGCGAAAGCCGCCCTTCTTGAACAGCTCGGCGGCGATGGGGAGCTGGACGTTGATCTTCGACTCGTGCTCGGTCGCCTTGTGCAGGTTCGGGTACACGCCGGTTAGCATCGACGCCTGCGACGGCAGCGACCAAGTCCCTGGCACCTGAGCCCAGGCGAAGCGCGTGGCATCGGCGGCAAAGGCGTCGTAGTTGGGCGTCAGCACGTTGGTCTTCGAGTTGTAGACGTGCACCTTGTCGGCGCGGAGGGTGTCGCACATCCACACGTAGACGNNAGCGGCTCGGCCCATGCAATGCCTCCACCACGCGAAACCAGGTCGATGCGCACGGCCTGCCCGGCAAAGGCGGCCAAATCCCAGACAGCGTCGGTGTACCGCTCGGACGCCGGGCCCTCAAAAAGGACGGTCGGTACCGCGCCGTCACGCGTGATGCGCACCACCGCGGTCACGCCTGGCTGGGTCGCCGCATGCGCCAGTGCCAGCTTGGCCTTGGATGGAACCTGAACGTAGTAGGACAGGCGTGAGGCCCCAGGAATGGTGAGTGCAAGCCGCGTTTGCCCGGCGACGTCGTGCTCGGCAGGGCGTGGCAATCCGCGCGCGGGTGGCACGCCGGCCGCCGCAGTCGTCGGCCTCGGCGAGCCAATCTCGATGCCTTCGATCGCCGCCGCCGAGCGCTTGCCACCGGCGATGGCAGCGGCGTTGCGAAAGGTCAACCGAACGCGGTTTTCGCCGGTCGATAGCATGCTCGCCGGCAGGGTCACGTCGTACGCCGCGCGCTCCTTGCCCACGTCGAGGGTGGCCACCGGCTTCTCGTTCGCAAAGACGGAGAGCTTCTGATTGGGAGCCACCGAACGCATGACCAGCGTCATCTGCAGATCGGAAAGCGAGCGGCCGGCTGCACCGTCGCCGTCGACGTCGACGGGAAACACGAGAGAAGCCGACACGCCAGACAGATAGGCCACCCGGGTGCCGCTGTCCTTCTGCCCCAGGATCCACGAGCCCTTCCAGNNACCCGGGAGAGAGCACCATGCGGCCGCCGAGATGCAAAATCGCATGGACGCGGTTCGCCAGCAGGTCATTCGCGATTCGATAGCCGGCAAGGTCGCTCTTGCCGGGTGCCGAGGTCGCCGCCTGCGCGGTCGCAAACACGCTGCTGGTGGCCGGCGCCGACGGCTGCGCAGGCGACTTGGTGGCCGATTTTCCGCACGCCGACAAGCACAGCAATCCCAACACGCAAAGGTTGCGAAGGTTCCAGAGGTTGCAAAGGTTGGAAGGATGGTTCGGGCGATGAAGGAGTCTGGTGGGCTGCACGGCAGGGAGGTTGCGTGGTTGCCGGTCCGCGGTCAAGCGCTGCGTGGAGGGTCGAACGGCAGAACCTGCACCGCCCGCCGGGGCCAACCCAAGGACACGCTTGTGCTACTCTGCGTGCGAATTCAATGACCGAGCACCGTTCCCACCTGCATTTTCCTGTCGCGGCTTCAACCTTTGCCGGCCTGCTGGGCGCTGGACTTGTCGACGCTGCCTTCGTGCTCGCCCGCGGGCAGCAAGGCCACTTCGCCCAGGTCTTGGCGCTCACCGTGGGGCTCTATGGCGCGGTCGGATTGCTTGCCGCCACGTTTCTCGGTTGGGCTGCCGCAAAGGTCCTGGCTGCCATCCCGGGCGGGCTGGGCGGCATGCGCGACGACCCGGCGCTCGATGGGCGCGTGTGCGGATTTGTCCTGGCTGGCACCCTCAGCGGTGCCGCCCTGGCGATAGGCACCGGCATTAGCCACAGCGTGTTCGTATCCAACATGAACAGCCATACCCTGGCCACCATCGCAAGTGGCGGGATGGCGTTCGTTCTGCTTCTGCCCGCGACGGTACTCTTCCTCGCCACCTGGGAATCGACGGCCCGCCTAGCCCAGCGGCTTCTGCCCTGCCCTCGAAAGCTGGGCCGAACGGGCTTGGTCGTTGTCGTGCTTCTCGCGCTCGGCGTGCTTGCGTTCGTGGCGGCCTTGTCGCGCGCCGATTGGCGGGTCCTGGATCTGGGTCCCTTTGCATCGGCCGCCATCGCGCTGGTTCTGGCGGTCGGGCACGGATGGTTCTGGTACCGATCCGCGCCTGGCAAACGGCTGCTTGCCAAGTTGCCCACGCGCATCCTTCGCCCTGCCCTGGCGGTCGTCGTCGTGGTTGCGCTGATTGTTGGCAGCAGCATCCACGAAGCCTCGCCCAGCTACGCCGCCATCAACGAAGGCGGCCTGGGAATCAAGTTCGCGCTGAAGGTGGCGCGCAAGCTCACCGACCGCGATGGCGACGGCTACTCCGCGCTGTTCGGGGGCGGGGACTGCGATGACAAGCGCGCCGACGTCTACCCGGGCGCCGAGGACATCCCCGGCGATGGCATCGACCAAAACTGCGAGGGCGGAGACGCGCCGCTGATTGCGACTGCACTGGCCGAGATGGCGGAGGGCGAGGCTCCGGCGAAACCAGCGCCGGCCAAGGCCGGGGCCTTTTCCGGCAACGTCCTCATCATCGCGCTGGACGCGACCCGCGCTGACCGCCTCGGGGTCGCGGGCTACGGCCGGCCGCAGGGACGATCACTGACCCCGAACCTGGACGCCCTGGCGCAGAAAGGGGCGTATTTCCGGCGCGTCTGGTCGCAAGCGCCCAATACGCCGCGGTCGTTTCCTTCCTTCGTGACCTCGCAGTATCCGTCGGAAATTGCCTGGCAGAAGCGAACCCTCAACTACTCGCCGTTGCTCCCATCGAACCACACTTTCTTCGAGCCGATGGCCACGGCCGGGCTGCGTCCCATCGGGATCTTCTCCCACTTTTACTTTACGCCCGACCGGGGCATTTCCAAGGGCTTCGCCGAATGGTCGGACGACGGCGCCAAGACCATCGCCGATTCCAACAAAGACGTCGCAGCCCCGCGCATCGTGCCGCGCGTGATCGAACGTCTGAAGAAGGCCGCCGCCAAGCGCGAGCGCTTCGTGCTGTGGACCCACCTTTTCGAGCCCCATTCCAGCTACATGTCGCACGCGGAGTTCCCCACCAGCCTCTCGGGGGTGCAGGGCTTGGAAGAGAAGTACGACTACGAGATCGCGTTTGCCGACCAGTGGATCGGCAGGATCCTGAGGACGCTCGAAGAGACCAAGCTGGCCGAGAACACCGCGGTGGTGATGTTCGGTGATCACGGCGAGGCCTGGGGCGAGCACAAGATCTATTTTCACGGCCAGAACCTCACCGAAGAGCAGATTCGCGTTCCGCTGATCGTCGCGATACCGGGACGTAAGCCCGTGGTTTCCGACGAAGAGGTTGGGCTCATCGACATCGGTCCCACGCTGGTCGATTTGATCGGCGTTGCCCCGCCAGCCTACCTGCACGGACGCAGTCTGCTACCAATCATCGAGGGCGGCTCGCTGCCGCCGCGACCGATTTTCGCCGAGCTTCTGCCGTCGACCGCAACCCCCGACCACGAGGTCGTGATGGTCGACCGCGGCAAGAAGCTGGTGCACAAGGTTGCCGAGCACCGCTTCGAGCTCTTCGACCTTCTGACCGATGCCAAGCAACTCAAGAATGTCGCGGACGATCCCGGCTACCAGAAGACGCTCGCCGAGCTGAAGGCCAAGCTGCTCGCCTTCGAAGAACATCGCCCGGCACGCAGGTAGCGCGCGTCGTGACCTAGGCCGCCGACGACACGTTCTTCGGCGGCAGTCGGTTCATCAAGCTCTTGAGATCCTGCCCCGGCGTGAACACGATCGTACACTGGGCAGGGATGGTCACCGGAACGCCGGTTTGGGGATTTCGGACCACGCGCGAGTTGCGCCGGCGTTTCGTGAAGGTTCCAAAACCTGGGTACGACAGTCGCGGCGGATTCGCCGCGCTTGCCCGCGCGCGAATGAAGTAATCCCCGACTTCGGTGAACACGGCGTCGATGATCTTGGCGTAGGCCTTCTTGGTGAGTTTACGCGGGAGATCCTTACGGCTTGCAACCCTAACGATAAGCTCGGCCTTGGTCATCGTGGTGCCTTTGTCAGCAGGGAAACAGCCGCAGAGAGTAGGGAACCCGCGGGCGACTGTCAACCGCCAAACCATTCACGACCACCGTGGCGGAGCCAAGCGCGGCAAAGTCTTCGGCGCGGCGGCTCTGCGGCCCAGACCCATAGCAAGAGCGACGGGAGAACCGTGCCAATTGGTGCTAGCATTTGGTCCGGCCAGTGAATCGTCGAGGAGCAACTCCATGGGGTCAAGGCCCGGTCTGTCAGCACTGTGCGCACTAGCCGTCGCGTCGGGCTGCACGAGTGGCGAATCGCCTCGGCCATCGATCGTGCAAGACGAAGTGCTGGCCCAGTTCGGTACTTCAGACAAGGTGGATGTCATCGTGAACTTTGATGATCCAGCGCCCTCCTGGTCGCTCAGCGATTTGGAGAGCCATCGGGAGGCGATCGCGACAGCTCGGGAAGCGATCTTGGCGGCAAGTCGGGGCGGCTTGGTGCCGACGCGCGTGTTCGCACACGTCCCCGCAATTGCAGGGCGACTCTCCCATTCCGCCCTCGATGTGCTGTCGCGCTTTTCCGGCGTCTCGTTGATTCAAACGGACAGCGCCGGACATGGCTCGCTGGCGGTTTCCGTGCCGGCGATCGGCGCGGATGTGGCGAAGCGGGACTATCACGTCACCGGCAAAGGGGTGAGGGTCGCTGTCCTCGACACCGGCATCAATTCCACGCATCCAGATCTCAAGAGCTCGGTGGTGGCCACCCAGCACTGCTTCACACACGCCGCCTGTCCGCCCGCGAGCAACTCGGAAGGAACCAGCGCCGAGGACGACCATGGCCATGGCAGCCACGTCTCGGGCATCATCACGTCGGATGGAACCGTGGCCGGCGTCGGCTTCGCGCCCGACGCCGAAATCGTTGCGGTCAAGATCAACGACCAAGCAAGCTCGGGGTTTGTATCGGACTGGGTGGCGGGCCTCGACTGGGTGTTCAGCAACCTAGCCACCCTCAATGTGAAATTGCTGAATGCCAGCATTTCGACCAATCGGCTGTACGGTTCAGCCAGTGAATGCGATCGCAGCGAACCCGCGCTGGCCAAGGCCGTGAAGAATCTGGTCGACGCGGGCGTGACCATCTTCGCATCCGCGGGCAACCAGGGCTCAAGCGCGACGCTTTCGGCCCCGGCCTGCAACACCGGCGCGATCGCCGTCGGTGCCACCTACAAGACGAATCAGGGCCGACAGCCGACCAGCGGCACCTACGCCGGCCAGTGGGGAAGTGCGTTCGCAGACTGCGCTGACCAAACCACCGTCTTCGACCAGGTCGCCTGCTTCACCAACAGCGGCCCGCGCCTCGACATCGTCGCCCCAGGAGCCGTCATCATCTCCGATGTCCTGGGCACGAAGGCCGAAGCGTATCGAGGTACGTCCCAGGCGAGCCCGACCGCCGCGGGGGTCGCGGCGTTGATGCTGGAATGCAACCCAAAGCTTACGCCGGCGGAAATCAGGGACATCTTGGTTCACACCGGCGTGCCTCTGACCGACCCGAAGAACGGTCGTTCCTATCCTTCGATACGGGCGACGGCTGCCGTCAAGGAAGCCTGCGCCGGACAGTCAGGCGTGGATGCGGGCAGCGATGCCGGTCCGCGCGACTCGGCCGCCGCCCTCGACACGTCCTTGCTCCG
>PMLH01000375.1 GCA_003159055.1 Myxococcales bacterium | reverse complement strand
CGCATCTCGTTGCCGGGCTCTACATCGAGACACGTGACCACGGCCTGCTGGGGTGGGCGATCAGTGTGCTGACGCACGAGCGTGGCTAGACCACGGCCAGGGCCCACCTCCAAGAAGGTCACCGTCGGATCCTGACTCAATCGTCGCACGCCGTCGGAGAAGTGAACCGGTTGCCGAAGCTGTTTCACCCAGTACTCAGGATCCGTTGCTTGTTGCGGCGTGATCAGGTCTCCAGTGACACAAGAGATCCAAGGGCGGGTTGGGGCCCGCAGTTGCGCAGATTCCAGCTCCCGACGGAAGGGATCGAGGGCGCCATCCATCATGGGAGAGTGGAATGCGTGCGACGTGGCGAGCGGTCGGCAACGAACGTCCCTCGTGGTGAGCTGCTTCTCGAGCGTCCTGATTGCAGCTTCAGGTCCCGCAACGACGTTGAACGCGGGGGCATTGAACGCTGCGATCACTACGTCCGGCGTGAGCCACGGCTGGAGATCGTTGGCCGAAAGCGCCACAGCCATCATCGTGCCCCGCGGTTGCGCCTGCATCAAGCGGCCGCGTGCGGCAACGATCGATGCCGCCTGTTCACGAGACAGCACGCCGGCCAAGCAAGCCGCCACATACTCGCCCAGGCTGTGGCCAATCATTGCCGCAGGCTCCACGCCCCACGATATCCAAAGGCGCGCCAGCGCCAGCTCCACCGCAAAGAGCGTCGGTTGCGTAATGGATGTCTCGGCCAAGCGACGCTCGGCCTCCTCGCGATGCTCGGGCGCGGGGTAGATCAAGGAACGCAGATCCAGGCCCAGGCGTGGTTGCAGGGTTCGAGCACAGGCGTCGAGTTCGGCGGCAAACTCCGGCTCGTCTCGGTAGATCCCGACGGCCATCCCCACATGCTGGGCACCTTGCCCCGGAAACATGAAAGCCACCTTGGCGTCGTGCATGTCTCGATGTCCAGAGGCAACGCGCATCGGCTCTTTCGCGAGCAACGCCTCCGCCGCATCACTTGCGCTCGAGCAAACCACGGCCCGCCTGAACCCGAAGGCCCGCCTGCCGCTCTGTAGCGTGTGCGCGACATCGGCCAGGCGCAGGTCGCGGTGCGCCTGCAGAAATATGGCAAGGCGTGACGTCGCCAATTCGAGGGACACCTCGTTCCGAGCCGAGACCACGATGAGATGTTCGCGGCGCGCTGATACCGGATGCGCATCGCGCGGGGCCTCTTGCAGGACGACGTGTACATTGGTTCCATCCGAACCGAAAGAACTCACCCCTGCGCGTCGAGGCGTGGTGCCCTTGGGCCACGGTCGAAGTTCCGTATTCACGATGAACGGGCTTTGCTCGGAGGCCAGGGCCGGTGCCGGATGCTCGAAGTGCAGGCTCGGAGGCAGTTGGCGATGGTGCAGCGCAAGCGCAGTCTTGATCAAGCCCACGACGCCAGCGGCAGAACCGAGATGCCCGATGTTGCTCTTGACCGAGCCGAGGAAACAGGATTTCGGCGTGCAGTCGGCCGAAGTGAACACTTGCGTGAGCGCGCGGATCTCAGCAGCGTCGGCAGATGGAACTGCTGTTCCGTCCCCCTCGACGTACGATAGGGTGGCGGCTTCCACGCTGGCGACAGCATGGGCCATCGCGATCACCTCCGCCTTTCGACCAGCGCCTGATCCTGGCGTGATGTCGCCGGCACCTTCGTTGTTGAGCCCGACGCCGCGAATGACGGAATAGATGAAGTCGCCGTCAGCGACAGCTTCCTCAAAGCGCTTGAGAACCACAATCCCGACCCCGTTTCCCGGAACTGATCCCACCGCCTGAGCGTCGAAGGGGCGACAACTTCCGTCCGGCGACAGCGCCTCATCCACCTGAGCTGTATAACCGACACGTTGCGGCACCATCACCGACACCCCCCCTGCAAGGGCAATATCGCACTGGTTGCTCACCAGTGCACTGAACGCCTCGCACACCGCAACCAGCGAGGTGGCCCCGGTCGCGTACACATTCACACTCGGCCCCCGGAGGTTCAGCTTGTACGACGCGCGCGTCGTTAGGTAGTCTCTCCAGTTCGCCATCGTCGTCTGCAGAAAGCCGACCTGTGCGATCGCATCGGCTCGGGGAGCAACGTTCTCGTGGTAGTAGGTGGAGTCATCCATTCCCGCCCAAACCCCAACGGACTTCGCATAGGAGCCCGGGTCGTAGCCGGCACTTTCCAAGGCCGCCCACGCCGTTTCCAGAAACAGCCGGTGCTGCGGGTCCATCGTCAGGATTTCGCGCGGCGGCAGGCCGANNCGGTGCTGCGGGTCCATGACCGCGGCTTCACGAGGAATTATGTTGAAGAATCCGGCATCGAACTTGTCTGCATCGGCGACGATCCCGCGAGTCTTGACGTAGTTCGGGAGAGTCCGCACTTTGGGAGGTTCGAGCCGGGAAGGCTCGAGTTCGGAATCCTCGAACCTCGATAGGGAGTCGACCCCGCGCGCGAGGTTATCCCAGAAGGCATCGATATCGTTTGCACCTGGAAAGCGTCCGGCCATGCCGATGATCGCCACGGTCCCGGAAAGGCTACTCTCATTTAAAATGGGCATGTACCTGCTCCCCGCTCTCGGTGAGGCGGACGGCTGAGGCTTCCACCTCCTCGATTATATGTGGCGCTTGCCGGAGAGCGAGAAAGAAGATCGTCGCCCCAGGGCATCGTCCTGGGAAAAGGAAACCTTTTGGGCTTCTGGGGACCGTTCCCAGAGGCTCCACATCAGGCAGCGCCCCGGAATTCCTCGACGAGGATATGGCAGTTCGTGCCTCCTAGCCCAAACGAACTGACCCCACCGATGCGGCGTCCGTTCCGCGGCTCCCAGCTTATCAACTTGTCCACCACGAAGAAGGGCGTCGTATCCAGCCTGAGCTGGGGATTGGGGGTTTCGAAGTGGAGTGTGGGCGCCAGCTGTCGGTGCTTGACCGAGCATACCGTCTTGATGAACCCAGTCACGCCGGCGGCGACATCGAGGTGACCAATGTTGGTCTTGACCGAACCGAGTCCGCAGACTCCGTGTTCCTGGTTTCCGCCACGAAACGCTTTCGTGAGCGCAGCGACTTCGATGGGGTCACCTAGCAACGTTCCCGTACCGTGCGCCTCAATGTAGCTGATGTCGTCCGGACTGATGCCGGCCACAGACAACGTAGTCGTGACTAGGTCAGATTGTCCGGCTACGCCTGGGGCCGTGTAACCGGGACGGTTGTCACCGTCGTTGTTGGCTGCAGAGCCGCGGATCACGGCCAAAATCGGATTTTCGGCTGCGACCGCATCGTCCAGTCGGCGTAGCGCGACCACAGCGCACCCTTCGCCAAGCACAGTCCCGTTCGCCCGTCGCTCAAAAGCGCGACATCGTCCGTCGGGCGAGAAGATCTCGCCATCGACGTAGAGGTACCCGGGCACGTGGTGGTACTGAAGCGATGCGCCTCCGGCCAAAGCAAGATCGCACTGGTAGTTGCGCAGAGCGCCGCAGGCGGCGTGTATCGCCACCAACGACGTGGAACACGCCGTCTGAACGCGGATGGCCGGGCCACTTAGCCTCAACCCTCGGGCCAACGTGGAGATCAAGTCGTCGGGCCGGAAGACATTGATGCTTGCAAGTGCCGCGGGAATCTCGCTCGGGTCCAACTCGGAAAGCACGCGCTTGAGCGCCCAGTCCGAGAATGCACACCCTGCCCACACCCCTGTCAATCCGTCGAACGTTTTCGGGTCGTAGCCCGCGTGTAGCACCGCCTCCCTGCAGCAAATTAGGAGCATTCGAACTTGAGGATTGAGCGATTGGGCCTCAGAGTGGGTCATGCCGAATACGGCAGGCTCTTCGATCTCGGGCACATCGACGACGGGACACCGTCGCACGTAGTTGGGGGACTCTGCGATCCTCCGCGGCAGGCCGCGAGCCACGAGTTGTTCGACTGAGTATTCAGTCGAACAATCTCGGCCCGATACGAGGTTCTGCCACAACTCATCCACGCTGCCGGCCGCGGGAAATCTTCCAGCCATTCCTACGACGGCGATGGCTTCGAGAAGATCATCTGTATTCATTTGATCTTTCCTATTTTCGTCGATGCTGTCTCAGGCGGTCGAAAGCAGTCGATCGCTGCTTCGCTCTTGGCATGCCGACCAGTGACCCAGCCATGACGTTGGGCTGAGTGCCACNNGCAAGCTGAGCGAGGAGCAGCGAGTTCCCTCCGATCTCAAAGAAATTCTCGCGAGTCCCGACATCGTCGAGCGCGAGCACGCGCCTCCACGCCTCGATGATAATCCGCTCCTTGCTCGACGTCGGGCCTCCACCAAGGTTCGAGCCCTGGGTCTTTGCGCGATGAAGACGACGCTTGTGGCGGTGGTACTCGTCGATAGCGGCCACAATCGCATCCACCGTACCGAGATCGGCCGCGACACTCAGCGCCCGGTTGTCTCCGGGCACGTGCGCGTTCTGCTCTCTGGTGCCGGCGGAGACGGTGTTTCCTTCGGCTCCGCTTGGACTGCTGGCACCGTCATCGAGCTTCCCTGTGATATCGCCCAGACGCGAGCTGGAGACGAGAAGCGTTCCTTGGGCGTCGAATTTGCCCTCGCACAGCTGCCCAAGCTTGCCAAGGAACTTCCGTGCAGGCTCGTTGCGATCCGTGAACGTCAGTGAAAACGCGACTTGCGAACACGCGTGAGCTCTTGCCTGCATGCCCAGCCAAGCGGCTATGCGGTGCTCGACTCCACGGCCTAGGGCTCGACAACTGAGCAGCAAGGAATCGATCCGCAGACAGCCGTCATCCTGGATGGAGGCCAAGGCAGCACCCACCAGGCCGTAGTCGCCGAATCGGTCCCGCACATGTGTGGCACAGGCGAGGTTTCTCGACGAGGAAGTGTATCGTTGGATCTCGGCAAAAGTCATTCGCCGTGCGGTCGTGTTGAACTGGTTTGTCCGAATGCTGAGCTGGGCCAGCCGTTCGAGCTCGGATGGCAACGCAGGGTGGATGTCGACTTCCAGCTGGAGCTTCGCCAGAAAGTCGCTCAGAGAATCCGCGTTGCTCTGCAGGTTCTTGCGTAGCCGCTCGGCACGGTAGTGCTCGTTGCGCCTCCGATCCGCGTCCGTGGTGCGGAGATGATCCAACGGCCACAGACGTCGCAGGTAAGGCACTCTCAACGACCAATCCTTGGGGAACTCGGCGCACAAAACCGAGGGGCAGTTGGCCCGGACCTCTGCGCGTTCGACCGGGTTGTCGTCGAGAAATGCGAACGCCTCGACGCCAATATTGATTTCCGCGGCAAGCTCGCGAAGGTTCGACGATTTCGAATCCCAGTTGATCCTCCAGAAACCAATGTGCTCACGGCGCAGAGGCATGTCCGGATGTTGGTCGAAGACGCTCCAGACGTCAGCTTCTCGGTTCTTGCTGCACAGACACAGCACTACCCCTTCTCGGTGCTGCTCGAGCAAGTACTCTTGGAACGCCCGCTGGTGCGGCCCAACCGTGACCCCGTTTGCGCTGTCCTCGGCGACCACGCCATCCCATAGTGTGTTGTCGCAGTCGATGGCGATCGCCTTGCAGGGACGAACCATTGTCGCGCGCAGTGTTCGCACGATGCCTGAGGCCAGAGCCACCAGAAACGCGGGCTTGTAGGGAATGTTTCCGAGTTTCTCGCCCAGCGGCTCGTAGAAGTCCTCGACCGGATACCATCTGGCGAGCACCTCGGGCGTGAGCACATGCACGCCTTGGATGGACTGCAGTTGGCCAGCGAAAACGCCCCGAAGGTTGGCCTCTTCAGGGTTCGATTGAAGTACTGGCGAAGACGGACACACGACGACGAGCAAGGGCGCGGAAGCGGCACGAGCCGCTTGTTCGACGGCTTGAGCCAGCCCGTCCAGGTCCGCACGCAAGCGCTCGATGCATTCCGGTCCGACACCACCCGGAGCCTGGTCTCTTGCACACTCGGAAGTACCCATCAGGTCGTCGAATCGGACCAAAACCACCCCTGGACGGTCAGGATTCCTTCGCAGCAGGCTGGCGGGATCAAGCAGGGTTTGGAAGACCTGATTGAACGGCGCGAAGGAAACGTTGTTCTGCCACTCGAGGCGATCGAACCAGTACTCGAACGCCGCCTGCATCGATTCTGCCGTGAACGTCGCGGTTAGGACGAGCCCAGGCTTCTTCTCGCCAGTCTCGCTTGGGCTGGTCATCCCGATGACTGGGCCTTCCACGATCACCGCATCCAGATCCGAAACGACATTGACCAGGAGCTGTCGCAGCTCGTTCACCATCGAACGGGCTTCGTCTGCGCTGAAAAGGTCGGTGCAGTACTTGAACAACCCGAACAAGCCGTCTTGGCGATCGACGAACTCAAGGGTGACGTCGAACTGACCTTCTTGCTGGTTGAGGTTGAAGGACGCCGCGGTGAGTCCTCCGAAATCAATCGCGACTTCCTTAGGGGATGGATAGATCAGATCCACCACGTCCCCGAGTATGCGACGGGACAGCAAGTTGAAGAGCACCGGCAGAACAGGCGTGCGCGAGGTGTCGCGCTTGACCTGTAGGTTCTCCACGAGAGCCGCAAAGGGCACGTCACGGTGGTCGAGCGCGGCCCTCATCTCCTCAGCAGTTCGCTTGGCGTGTTCTCGGAAGGTCGTTTGCCTGGGACGCCGACAACGCAAAGCGACCGGGTTCACGAAATACCCAACCGTGTCGTTGTAGTCCTCGCCGCGGCGACCCAAGGTGGGAATGCCCACGCACACATCCCCCTGCCCTGAGCGACGCAGCAGGAGTGCTTGGAAACATGCTAAGAGCAAGGCGAAGGGCGTGATGTTGATCGCTTGGGCGCAAGCCTCAAGGCGAGACTTCTCCTCGGCATCGATTTCGAAGTGCTGCGTAGCGCCGACCGATCTGCGGACGGCTGGACGACGACTCTTCGTTCCGAGCTCGAGACCTTCAGGGACCGGCGTGAGTGCTTCCTGCCAGAAGTCCATCTGGCTCGTCCCGCTTGGTTGGGACAAAAAGTCGATCTGGTCCAGGGCAAAGTCCGTGTAGGGAGCCCGCGGAACCGCCTGCGGCTCGGCATTCGAGCCCTCACAGGCACTCCGGTAGTAGTGGCCGAGGTCACGTGCGATGATTCCAAGCGACCAGCCGTCGGCCACGACGTGGTGCAATTTGATCACGAGGACTTGGTCGTCCGCTGCGCGTTGGAATAGGCCCGCACACACGGTGGGGCCGATTTCCAAGTTGAAGGGTTGAGCGTAGAAGGCTTGTGCCTGCTCGCACAGTTCGGCGTCCGTCGACCCTCGCATGTCGAATTCTTCCAACCTGGGCAAGAGGTCCTGCGCTACGAATTGGCAAAGGACAGCCGTGTCGCCGAACTGGATGTGGTCGAGCGTGGTCCGCAATTGGTCATGCCTACGTGCCAGCCGATCCAGGGCGACCCGCATGCACCTCACATCTACCTTCGAGCGGATGCGCATGACCAGCGCCAGGTTGTAGGCAGGGGCTATCCGATCTGCGAGATGAAGAAAGTACAGCGAAGCCTGATTGTAGGAAGGCGGTGAAAGCTGCACGAAACCTGGTCGGCTCCTCAGCGCCGAAATGAGGCTTTCCTTGTGGGAACGCAGCTGATCACGTAGCTCGACATCGAGTGCACCCTCCGGCGCCCGAAAGAGGAGCCGACTCCCTTCGGATGCCAGCAGAACCCGCCGTCGGGCGAGAGTGGCCAGAAAGCTCTCTCCGGGTCTCAAATCTCCCCCTCTTCGAGAACGGTTGAGGTGCTCGCTTGGTGCGAGCTGGGCTCTGCCTCCTTCTGAGCCACGACGCCAGCCTTCCGCTCTTCCACCATTACCGCCAGCCTTGTCAGTGGCGTGTCGCCGAGCAGGTACACGATCGGGATTTCCACGCCCGTCGCAACCTTGATTCGCTCTTGGATCAGAATGGCTGAAAGCGAATCGACGCCTAGCATGGACATCGACTGGGTCGAGTTGATGGGAGCCCTCCCGATAACCTTCGCGACCGTCTTCACGATGCGGTCGAGCAGTGGCTGGGAGGTCTCTCCGAGCCCTTCAGCAGCCTCGGGGATGGCCGGCACGGCCCGCCCTGCGGTCTCGCCTCGCGCGGACGTCCCACTTGAAGGCTGAACCTCATCACGGCGCTCGCCGATTGCCACCCACAGCGGCCGGGCGATGCTGTGCACCGGAGCAACCAACATCTGCCGCCAGGAACGCGTCATGGCGTCCAGCATGGTGTCTTTGAGGAAGCCGCTGTCAACGAGCTGGGCCGGAATGCCGCCTCCTTCCGACTTCAGGAACGGGGTGTCGCCGATCATGGCATTGTGTGCGACCTCGATCTCGCACGCCAACAGACGAAACCCCGACTCGATCAACAAGTGAGGCATGCGTCGACCAATGCACGGATCTCCGTGATCATTCCGTCGCGAAGTGCAGTAGGCACTGTACATGTCGTCGAGCTCGCTGACGGGCGGAAACGTACGCAGGTGGAAGTCGAAATCGTTCGAGATGACTGCGATCTTTCCGCCTGGCTTGAGTAGCGAACGGAGGCCACGCAGAGCGAGCGAGGGATCCGGGACATGCTCAAGCACGAGGCGAGTGACGATGAAGTCGAAGCTCTCCGGGGGGAGGCTGGGATCCTCGGCAGCACCTTGCTGGACGGTGCAGTCCGCAAGCTCGCACGCCGCGAGATGCTTCTGCGCGGTCTCGACCAGGAGGGGATCGATTTCGACGCCAACGCAGCGCGTTTTCGGGAGGCGACGCTTCAGAAGCTCAAGCAGTCGGCCCGGTCCACAACCACAGTCGAGGACGCGCATCCCGTCACGCAAGCCGTGTCGGATAAGCAGCTCGCCCTCCGCCGGCCAGAATAGATCCACCTGGGCATTAAGGCGGCGGATTTCCGCTTGGGTATCCGAAGCGAAGGAACCGACATTGTAGGAACCTTGGTGAGTCATGGAAATAGACGGAACTCGTCCCTCTTACCCGATTGAGCCGTAGCGAGAGCCGCACGCCAAGGCTGCGGTGGAGAAGCTTTCCCGGGAGGGCAACTATGCCGGGGGGGTCTTTGCACTAGGGGGCGCCTTTCAGCAGGCAAGTACGCGACCCGAGAGTCGTCGTGCGCCGCGCTTCTAGTAGCCATCGTAAATATCCACAGCGGCGGAGTTCGTGCGCACGCTGTGACTACTACCCCGTGCATCCTAGCGCCGGTCATCGGCTCTTCGCGAGGAAAGTTCTAAGACTTCGTAATGAATCTCGGCCACCCGTGATCGCACGAGATGGAAGCGCGAAAAGGCCCGCCGCCAGCAGCAGATGGCTGACGTCCTTGGGTCGCAACGACCAGGCCTCGAGTGCGGCCCTAGCAGCGGCGCTGTAGTCACCACAGTTGATCAGGTTCCGTGTGTATTCGGCGGCTGAGCGGTGCTGTGTCCGCCGCACGCTCTCGGCGGTCAGACCATGACTACGCAAAAAATCCGCAAGGTCCCGAATGCAATAGCGCTCTGCGGCGAACATCAACCGCTCGTTCCTGGAATAGTTGTTGCCGTGAAGCCCGTATCGCACCATGTGCTCCGGAACGAACGCGACTTCGCTGATAGATGCCAGGCGCAGCCACAGATGCCAGTCGTCGACCCCACGGAGGGTGGGGTTCTCACAGAGCAAGCCAACCTGGTCGAGTAAGGACTTCCGGAATACCGCAGTAGAACAAGCGATGAAATTCTTCGAGAACAGCGGCTCGATGCACCTTCCGGAATACCTGGGCGGATCGGCGCTGTTCGCTAAGTCCACGAGCGTCCCATCCTCTCTCCATGTCGCCATTGCGAGCCAACAGTAGACCAGACCCACCTCTTGCTGGTCAAACAGGGGAATCTGGCGGCAAAGCTTCTCTTTCAGCCAGATGTCATCCTGATCGCAGAAAGCTATGAACCGGCCTTTGGCCCGCCGGATGCCGTAGTTGCGGGCCGAAGCTACCCCGCCGTTCTTTTTGCTGTAGTATCGCACCCTGCGGTTTGAGCAGTAGGGCTCCAAGATGCGGGCGGACTGGTCCGTGGAGCCGTCGTTGACGACAACGACTTCAAAGCGGTCGAATGTTTGCGCCAGGATTGAATCCATCGTTTCCGCCAGCGTCCGCGAACCGTTGTAAACTGGGACCACCACGCTGACGTCGATAGTTGCCTCCGGAGCAGGGTTGTCCGAGCCAGTTGCTTCCATCTGCCGCATGCTACCATAATCGCCCTCACACCGCCTCGGAACAGCCTCGGTCTCTGAGCATGTAGAGAAGTCTCGTCGAGCGTCGGCCCGGATCCTTTCGGCGAGGTCTCCTTGATGCACCCATCGTACAGCGCGACTAAGAGCGGCGGACGTTCTGGACGCAGTTTTTGCGTCAGCAGTCCGAGGATGCGACGGACGGCATCCTCACGCACGCTAAGCTGGACGGCGATCGTGCCCATCTCAGTGCTCAGTGCTCGACGTGAAGGAGTCGCGCGATCTCTGCCTCGACCTTGGCGGCAACGGTCATGAGCGACCTCCATGGATGAGGCCTGGCCGCCACGCCCGCCGCGAACAGGAGTTGGTTCACCCAGCGGTGATAGTTCCCTCGGTACTCATGATTCACCCGTATGCCACATGGTCGTTTCCGCATGTTTTTCGCCCTCCGTTGTGCATCCCAACTACGCAAGATTTCTGGCATCCGGTCGCAGTCGCACGATGTTGTTGATTTACCAACTCACGAGCCCCGCCGGGCTTTTGGGGAATTGCACTATGCAGGCCGTCGTCAGGGGCGCGGCGACGGGGACTGGCCGAGCGGGATGCGGATCGCGAGGGTCGTGCCGTGGCCAGATCGTCCCTCCAGGTCGAGCGTGCCGCCCAAGATCGTCACCCGTTCCTTCATGCCCAAAAGCCCGAGTGAGCCGTTGCGCTTGATTTCTTCCTCGGTGATGCCGCGGCCGTCGTCTTTGACGACCAATGCGATCTCAGTGTTCGAGCATGTCAGTTGGATGCTGACGCTGCTGGCGCTGGCGTGGCGGGTGACGTTGGTCAGCGCTTCCTGGCAGACGCGAAACAGCGGCGTCGCCAGCTCGAAGGGCAGCGACAAATCCTCCGGCACCTCGACCGAGCAGGCGATCTGCGTGCGCGCCTCGAAATCATGCGCCAGCCATTCGACGGCCGCGCCCAGCCCCAAATCGTCGAGGATGCTCGGGCGCAACTCGGACGAGATGCGACGCACGCAGCGGATGGTGTCCTTGACCAACTCGACCAGGGCCGCGACCCGCGCGGCGGCGTCCTTGTTGTCGGGATCGATCTGCCTGTCGAGAAACGCAAGATCCATCCCCATGCAGGTGAGCGACTGCCCCAACTCGTCGTGAATCTCCCTCGCGATGCGGACGCGCTCCTGCTCGCGGACCGATTCAACGTGCGCCGCCAAAGCGCGGAGCTGCTCGCGCGATCGCCGCTGATCCTCTTGCAGCTGCCGGCGTAGGGTGATGTCGCGCGCCAGTCCGGTGGTGCCGATGATCGTGCCTTCCGCATCGAAGACCGGCGACTTGAAGGTTTCGACCCACCGATTTTCACCGTTCATGTAGATCTCTTCTTCGACCAGCTTCTTTTCGTGCGTCTCGATGACCACGTTGTCGTCGGCGACGTAGTGGGCTGCCAGCTCGTGCGGCCAGATGTCGAAATCGTCGAGGCCAATCAAATCCGACGCGCTGGCTTTGCCAGCGGCGGTGGCGAAGGTCTGATTGACAATCTGAAACTTACCCTGCGTATTCTTGAACCAAACCAGGTAGGGGAAATTGTCGAGCATGCCGCGCAAGTAGGCCTCGCGCAGAGCCAGGGCATCACGGGCGTTTCGCCGTTCGCTGACGTCGCGGACGATGCCGACCACGGCCACGATCCCGCCGTTCGGGTCACGGATCGGCACCAGCCGTGTGTCGATCCAGATGGACCGGAGATTCAGGTCTTGCTGGTCTTCCGTCACCATGGTCTCGCCGGTGCGGAAGACGCCCTGGATGGCCACGCTGTGCCGCGCGGCCAGCTCTGGTGTGAAGAATTCGCTCTGCTTCTTTCCCAGGACCTGTTCAGGCTTGCGTCCGAGCGCCCTGGCCGCGACCTGATTGACGAATAGGATGGTCTCCTCCCGGTCGACCACGAAGACCATGTCCGGGAAGATCTCGAACACCGAGGCAAGGCCAAGCCCGGTTCGGGCCAGAAGTTGGTCGATCTGGGCGATATCCATCATGGCGCTCCGAGAGGCACATTCTACGCGGTTGCGGCCCGGTTGGTTTACCAATTGAATCTTTGCGTGCTAGCTTTCCCGGCAACATGAAAATCGCCGTCATTGGGTCCGGCTACGTTGGATTGGTTGCCGGGGCAGGGTTCGCCGACATGGGAAACGACGTGGCTTGCGCGGATATCGATCCCGAGAAGATTGCCATGCTTGGGCGCGGCGAAATCCCCATCTACGAACCCGGCCTCGACAAGCTGGTCGCGCATAACGTTAAGGAGGGTCGGCTCAGCTTCACCACCGATGTTTCGGCGTCGGTGGCTGGCGCAGAGGCGATCTTCCTGGCAGTGGGCACGCCGCCCCTGCCGGACGGTTCCGCCGACCTCAGCTACACCTTCAAGGCGGTGGAAACCGTGGCGCGTGCGCTCACCGGCTGGGCGGTGCTGGTGACCAAGTCCACGGTTCCCGTCGGCACCGGCGACAAGATCGAAGAAATCGTCCGCCGTTACGCCCGGCACGCGTTCGCGGTGGCTTCCAATCCCGAGTTTCTGAAAGAAGGCGATGCGGTGGGCGATTTCATGAAGCCGGACCGGATCATCGTCGGCACCAGCGACGCGCGCGCGATTGCCACCCTGCAGGCGCTGTATGCGCCGTTCACGCGGTCCTCCGATCGCATGCTGGTGATGGACCGCCGTTCGGCCGAGCTGACCAAGTACGCGGCGAATTCCATGCTCGCCACGCGCATCTCGTTCATGAACGACCTCGCCAATCTGTGCGACGCGGTCGGGGCGGACATCGAGCTCGTGCGCAAAGGCATGGGCTCGGACGGGCGCATCGGAACCAAGTTTCTCTATGCTGGCGTCGGCTTCGGCGGCAGCTGTTTCCCCAAGGATCTGCGCGCGGCAATCAATACCGGCAAAGAGGTGGGCGTGCCCTTGCATGTTCTCGATGCTGTCGTTGCCGTCAACGACGGGCAGAAACATCGGCTGGGCGAGGACATCCATCGCTATTTTCGCGGCGACCTCATCGGCAAGCGNNATTGCCTTGTGGGGGCTGGCGTTCAAGCCCAGCACGGACGATATCCGCGAGGCCCCCGCCCTTGTCGTAATCGAAGATCTCTTGGCGGCCGGAGCCGAGATCGTTGCAACGGATCCCGTCGCAATTCCCGCCGCCCAAAAATTGCTGGGCCAGCGTGTGCGTTTTGTGGAATCGAACTATGCCTGCGCCGAGGGCGCCGACGCGCTCGCGCTGGTCACCGAGTGGCGCGACTACCGCCGTCCCAATTTTGAGCGCCTGGCCAGCCTCATGCGCGGCAAGGCAGTGTTCGACGGGCGCAACATCTGGGAGCCATCCGACGTGCGTGCCGCCGGGTTCACCTACTTCGGTATTGGGCGAGGACAGCGGCCCTAGCTAA
>PMLH01000385.1 GCA_003159055.1 Myxococcales bacterium | reverse complement strand
TCAACTTTTCAGACACGCTCTGAGTCCTCTGCGGCGATGCTCGCGCTCGGCTTTCTTCGGCTCGGCTTTCATCGTGTGTGGGGAAAGTGCCACACGCAAAACCTCGCGTCCGCCAAGGTCATGGAGAAACTCGGCATGACTTACGAAGGCACCCTCCGCGAGCACGTTTGGCTGCGCGACCATTTTCGCAGCTCGCGGATCTACGGGATGTTGCAGGACGAGTATCGTGCGACGGCATCCCTTGCTACCTCAGGCGACGTGCGACTTTCAGATTGATGATCGGGGGTTGCCGGCCCCGAGGGTCGCAACGCGGTTCTCAAGCAAATCGTATTTACGACCGATAGGTAGAGAAGAAAAGTGCCATGAGTATCGCGCCGCAACAGGCAGCCCAGTCGTGCATCATCACCGTCGGTGGTGGCAAGGGCGGGGTGGGCAAGAGCATCATCGCGCTCAACCTGGCGGCTGTGCTGGCGCAAGATGGCCATCGCGTGGTGATCGCGGACATGGATCTGGGCGCCGCCAATCAACATCTCCTGCTCGGCGTGCTCAACCCACCGATGGGACTTCAGGATCTGCTCGACAGATCGGTGAAGGAGGCAAAGGACTGTCTGACCGAGACCCACGTGCCCAACCTCCGGCTGCTGGCCGGCACCAATGGCGTGCTGGGCGCTGCCAACATCGCCCATACCCAGAAGACCCTACTCCTGCGCAAGCTGCGCGCCCTGGAAGCGGACATCATCGTCGTCGATGTGGGTGCCGGTGTGGGATACAACGCGCTCGATTTTTTCGATCTCGGCTTGCGCAAGTTGCTCGTTACCACACCCCAGGTCACGGCCCTTCACGATGCCTACGCGTTTCTCAAGAGCGCGGTGCTGCGGCTCTTGCGCCACAACGCGGAAGAGGCCATCGATGCGGCCTTGCTCGAGCCGGCCACGCTGAGCAAGGGGAGCGAAAAGGTCGTGCAGATCTTGGCCCGCCTACGCGAGACACGCCCAAACTTGGCCGAGAGGGTGTTCACCGAGCTTGAACGCTTTGGTGCATGCATGGTGGGGAACCAGGTGTTCAACGACGCGCACGCCGGTGTGTTCGGGGCGGTTGCTCAGACCATGCACGACTACCTCGGCGTGAAAGTCCCCATCCTCGGTTGGCTGCGTTCTTCGGCTGCCATTCATGAATCCGTCAACAGCCGCAGGCCACTTGCACTTGAACCCCATACCAAAGACGGAATCGCCTTTCGCAACCTGGCGCAAGCTGTGCTCGCGACTCTGCCTTCTGACGATGCCGACCCGGGCATCGTCGAGGACGTGGTTGTCGACGAACCCTCTGCCGCATGACCAGGACGGTCGCGATAGACACGCACGAGGGAACGGGCGTTGTGACCAGCGTCGCCTATACTGCGGGGTCCATGGCACTGTTGTTTGAACACGAATCCGAGCCGATGCGCGCGGTGTTGATCGCGGTGCAGGTTCAAGGCATCGACGAAGCCGCGTTCCAGGCCTCGGTGGCAGAGCTGCACCGGCTGGCCCGCACGTTGGGACTGACGGTTGCCGGGACGGTGACGCAGCGGCGGACATCGTTTCATCCCGGCACCGTGATCGGAAGTGGCAAGCTGAAGGAGCTGCAAGCGCTGACGGGAACGCCTGACGCCGAGGGGGCATTTCAAGCCGCCGTGGATCCCGCAGGCGGCCAGCCCATTAAGGTTGTTCTCGTGGACCACGACATTTCGCCGTCCCAGGCGCGCAACCTCGAAAAGGCGACCGGCGCCGAGGTCATGGATCGAACGGCGGTGATTCTCGAGATCTTTCGCCGGCACGCACGTTCGCGCGTGGCCAAGGCACAGGTCGAAATCGTCCGCCTGCAATACATGGCGCCGCGCATGCGCGAAACCGGGGCCGGCAAGGACCGCCAGCGCGGCGGCATTGGCGGCAAAGGCGCGGGCGAGTCCGGCCTCGAGCTCGACCGGAGGAAGATCCGTGATCGCGTCGCCGAGCTGACGGGTGAATTGGCGTCGCTGGCCGAGGAACAGGCGACCCAGCGGTCACGCCGTCGCGACATGAATCGCGTAGCGCTGGTTGGCTACACCAACGCGGGCAAGTCGACGCTCATGCGGGCGCTGACGGGCAGCGACGTCCTGGTCGCCGACAAGCTCTTCGCAACCCTCGACACAACCGTGCGCACCCTCCTGCCCGAATCGCACCCACGCATGTTGGTTTCCGACACGGTGGGCTTCATCGACAAGCTGCCCCACGGTCTGGTGGCGTCCTTCAAGAGCACCCTCGACGAGGCTCTGGAAGCAGGACTGCTAGCGCACGTTGTGGACGCCTCGGATCCAGGCTTCGAGCGCCAGCTGGAAGTCACGCACGAGGTCCTTGCAGACATCGGCGCGGGCGAGATTCCCCGTCTTATCCTCTTCAACAAGATGGATCGGGTTGGCGACGCCGCCAGCCAGACCGCCACGGCAGAGCGCTTGCTTGCGCGCTGGCCGGGCTCGGTGGTCCTGTCAGCACGGCGGCCCGAGGACGTGGCGAAGCTGCGCGAACGGCTGATTGCCTTCTTTGCATCCGATCTGGTGGCGGGCGAGGTGCGCGTTCCCTACCATAAGCAGCACCTGCGCGGAGAGATCTTTGCCTCTTGCCAAGTCCTCGGAGAGCGCTACCAGGCCGACGCCGTCATCTTCGACGTGCGTGCCCTCCCTGCCGTGCTTGAACGGCTGCGCGCGGCGTGAGAAACGGGCCGTGCTCGCGCTTCGAGGCCGCGTCGGCTGGCTTTGTGGATCCCGGCAAAGATGTTCAGCCAGCACGGGAGATTCGCTGACAGCCGAAGCTACGTCGACTCGCTACGGTCCGGCCACCACGCGGAGATGGAATCCGCCGAAGATCTGATTTACGAAGACGGCGGCGTTGAGTCCCAGCACCGCCCTCGGGGTAATGAAGATTTCGGTGCCGAAGCCCGGAGCGACGTCAAAACGATGCATGTCGGCGCCGGGGAAGAAGAAGAGGCCAAAGAACATCCGCGCGAGCGCATCGTCTGGGTGCCGAATCTCGTCGCCGCGCCGAATGCCAACCGAGAGTCCGAGGTGGCCACTCTGCTGACTCAAGAACGACATGCGATCCGCGAACCCGACGTCGAACCCCAGCCGCGGAGACCCGCTGCGCAGGTGAAAGCCGGGGTACAGCGTCGTCCCCTGAGTGCGGCCGTAGTTGCCCAACACCGCAAGGCCAAAGGCGAACGACGGCGTCTCGTACTCGCCCCAGAGATTGAGGTAGTAGGCGGAATAGGAAGTATTGCTCGAGCTCGCGTGCACGCTCGGGTCGGTGGACTCGACTCGGTCCTTTTGCAATTCCTCGCTCGCGCCGGCACGGCCGCCAATCCAGAACACGCTGGCGGGGCCGTGGGGAATCTCCTGTTCGACCTGTCCCCAGCCACCCCACGCCTGGCGTTCGCGGGTCGTGGTCGTCGCGTAGGTGGTGCCGCTGCACGAATCGCTTGAGCTATTTCCACTGCTGGTCTTGACCGAGTCGGAACGGGAGTAGTCTCCGCTGTAGAGTCCACCCGCGACCCAGGTGTGAGATCTAAGCGTGGTTTCGGTGGCCGGTGGCACATCTCGGCTGGGGGGCGTTTGCCAGGCCGGCCTCGCCACCGGCCCGTTCGACCCCGGCTCCTGCGCCGCTGACGGAAACAACGTGAAATGAACCGGTGCGGATGATTCCTGGGCGGCAAGTTCCTTTGCCCGCACCGCGAGGCTCGGCAGCCCCAGCGTTTCTTCGCGATGATCGAGGCTGTTGTCGCCGTCGCGGTCGTTGCCTACACGGACCATGACCCCGCGTCGCTGGTCCACGTCGTACAGCCACGTCCGGTGTTCGGTCGAGCCACGACTCTGCGTCCCTGCTGCCGAGTCGCCGTCGGGCACGACCGCATGAGCTCGAGTCTCCAGGTGGACCCCGAGGACGATCACAAGTGCGCCAGCAACCGCGTATCCGAACCCGGTCCGCGCGCGAAGGTACCCCCCAAGTCCGAGCGGAATCGCCAATGCGGGAACGCACGCTGCAAGTGCGACCAGAAGGGTTCGATGCAGGAACTCGGTTTGCCCGGAATCGCTCACCCAACCAAGGACCCAAAGTCCCAGATAAACCAGCCACAGACGATAGGATCCGTTCGCCGCGGCTTCCGAAGGTGCAATCTCGTTCTTTGCAGAAACCGTCGCCCGACGCGCGCGATACTCGACCAAGAGGCCCAGCAGCAGAAGGCTGGAAGCGCCCGCAAGCAGCACCCACTGAAAGAGGTTGAGGCCATGCCAAGAGCCGAGGAGCGACCACCACACGTTGATCATGGCGCGTGTCCCGTCGATGAACCCGCGCAACCCCAAATCGAACGCTGCGGAGAACGCAAGCAGCGAGCCCTTGGAACGCAGCCGTCGGCTGAGCCAATAGGCGAAAGGCAGCCACAGAAGGAGGCCCAGGCTTTCGTAGGCCGGATAGGGATGGACGGGGAGCGATTGGCGGGCGCCGTCGACTAGCAAACCGAGCGACTGGTGAAGAAAATGCGGCGAGCTGCCGGCGTCATAGCGCACGGCCCAGGGCAGGTCGGTCATGGTTCCGAAGCAGCAGCCGTTGAGCAAACACCCCCAGCGCCCGACTGCAATCAGCGCCACCAGTCCAAGGGTCAAGACGACGAGCGGCGGATGCCGGAGCCCGAGCGCCTTTCCGGCCAGGAACCAGACCGCAATGCCGCCGCCAACGGCTCCGAGGACGCTGGGCAAGAATGCCGTGCCCACGCCGAGTCCTGCCACGAAGGCCGCGGTCGCCAGGAGCGCCGCTCGCCAGGGCCAGCCCTGCCGCCGCCCACCCAGATAGAGGGCGATGACGAAGCCCAAGAAGGGAATCTGGCCCACCAGGGTCCAGGTGCGGACATCTCCCCAAAAGAAGTGCAAAGCATGGATTGGCATTGTGTTGGTCCGAGCCGTGTCGCCACCAGGTACTGAAGCAAAACCGGTGCCACGGGCAATTCCTCGGTCTTGCGTGCACTTGGGCTTCGAACTGGTGAGAGTTCACCACAAAACCGTTGGCAAGTCGACGCGCCAGCGGGATGGCATTCAATTGGGCACCCGCCAGGTGAGATTAGGTCGCCCGCCCCATGGCGAGGGCGCGCTCGTAGCGGCGATTCACTTCATGCCAGTTGATATTGTCAAAGAAGGCATCCACGTACTTCGCCGCAGCGGCGCCAAAGTCCATCTGATAGGCGTGTTCGTACATGTCCATGACCAGCAACGGCGCGCCGAAGGACACCTGCTGGGTGTGGCTGCCGGACCAGTAGGTGCGCAGGTCGTTCCACTGGAAGTTGTAGTCCAGCACCACCCAACCGCTGCCCCCCGACAGACTCAGGCCGGTGGCGCGAAAAAGCTCTTCCCAGCGGCCAAGCCCCGCAAATGTGTCGCCAAGCGCGGTGGTAATGGTGCCCTCGGGTTTGCCGTTTCCGCCCAGATTGCCAAAGTAGTGTTCGTGCAGGATGAGCGAGTTGGTGTAGGTCAGCTCGCGTTCGCGTAGTCCGGCCACGAGGTATCCCGGGGTGTCCTTGCGAACGCGTGAAAGCTCGTCCTCGACTTTGTTCAGGTTGGTGACCGCGCCCGCGTAGTTGTTGTCATGGTGGGAGACCACCATGCGCTCGGACAGGCCCTTGAGCTTCTTGGCATCGAAGGGCAGGGGAAACACGGCGGCGTGCTTGCCCATGGTCACGGGGGCCGGCAGCGCTCGCTTGCTTTCGCCGCGGGCCGCCGATTCACCCACGACACCCAACAATGCCAGAGCGCTGCCTGTCTGTAGCAAAACGTCTCTTCGACTGATCATCACGCCCTCCGATTTCGTGGACCGTTCCGATGCCGCGCCCGCTCTCTGAGATGCCGCGAGTGCGCATGAGTGACATCGAAATCACCCTTTGAAGTAGTCGTAGGTGCTCGCGCGCGGGGCGATTCGTCTTTCCAGCGTGCGCTGTTCAGCCTCGGGCATCGGCACGAAGTCACTGGCAACGGCAAGGTTGGCGCGAACCTCCTCCACTGTAGAGCAGCCCACGACCACGGTGTCTGCGTGGGTGGCGGCATAGCGCAAGAGCTCATTGGCGGTTGCCACCTCGAGAAGTCGTCCGGCGGAGAGTACCTTCATGCCCACCACTCCCATGTTGCGTTTGCGCGCATCGGCCACCACGGTGGGGAGAAACGGCCGATGGCGTCCGTCGGCGGGGTTGATGGCCACAAGGACCGTGTCGAAAGGAAAGCGGCGCATCGCCTCGAGCAAGACCCTTGGATCGTGATGTCCGGTCAAGCCCACGAAGCGAATGCGACCATCCGCCTTCGCTTCCAGCGCGGCTTGCAAAGCCCCGTCTTTGCCGGTGAGCACATCGAGCTCCTCCATTTCGCGCAAGTCGTGCATCTGCCATGTGTCCAGATAACTGGTGCCAATCCGGCGGAGCGAATCGTCGAGCAGTCGAAGCGCTCGATCGCGGGTGCGCTCGTGGCACTTCGAGGCCAGCAGGACCCCTTCTCGGCTGGCCTTGCCCGCGGTCCGAAATGCCTCCCCATAGTAGTCCTGGCTTTGCTGGTACGCCGGGGCGGTGTCGCAATAGCGGACGCCGAGCCGCAGCGCCTCCAGGATCACGGGCACTGCCTGCCGGGATCGCCCCGTGGTGCGAAGGATCCCCTCGCCACCCAGTGAAACCGGGAGGACCTGCACTCCCGTGCCGCCAAGTGTCCTTGTTACAGCTGTCGATGCCATGTCCTTCAGGCTAGCAGGTAGAATTCCTCGGTGTTCCAGGGATGTGGTGGCGTAGGTGACAGATCATGCTAGACCACGCGACCTTCGACCCCAACAAACACTCGAACGTGAACTGGCAGCAGATGCAGCCAGCGAAGTGAGGTCCCATGTGTCGAAATATCAGAACGCTTTTCAACTTCGATCCGCCCGTCACGCCCGAAGAGGTGAGGGCGGCATCGCTGCAGTTCGTGCGCAAGATC
>PMLH01000340.1 GCA_003159055.1 Myxococcales bacterium | reverse complement strand
AAGCGCCCTGGACGTCAAGCAATGTTTGTCCAGGATGCCGACGGTCGATGAGGTGCGTCCGGGGCGTTGCCCCTGTTGCGGGGTTGCGAGTCGACCGTCAGGACGAGGACTGCGGTTGCACGGGCACGGGCTGCGCGAGCGGCAGATGCTTGGACCACGGGCACCGCTGGCAGAGCCGGTCGCAGCGAATGTCCCGAAGTACGCCAGAGGTTTGAAGGAAGTTTGACGAAACTGGCGGTCAGGGAGGTCGTGGTGACTGCACGGCGACGCTGAGCCGAAGTGCGGTGCCAGAGGTTTGAAGGAAGTTTGACGAACCTGGCGGTCAGGGAGGTCGTGGTGACTGCACGGCGACGCTGAGCGCGGCTCTGACGACGCCGATCTCGACGCCCTGGCAGTGAATTCTGCCGAAGCACCCGAAGTGCGGTGCCAGAGGTTTGAAGGAAGTTTGACGAACCCGAAGTGCGGTGCCAGAGGTTTGAAGGAAGTTTGACGAACCTGGCGGTCAGGGAGGTCGTGGCGACTGCACGGCGACGCTCAGCGCGGCTCTGACGACGGCGATCTCGACGTCCTGGCAGTGAATTCTGCGCCGAACGCGAACGCCGAACGGAGCTTCCCGTTCTTCGGCGCCGTCAGATGCTCGGCGGGCTGGGCCTTCATCGTGGGCGGGGCTGCGCTCAGGCTGGGGCTGGGGGCGCTGCTGCCTTGAACGGCAACGCGGGAGGGAATGCCCAGTCAGGAAACAATTCGGTGATCTGTTTGGCTTGGGCCTTGAGACTGTCGACGCCGGCGCGGAAGTTGATGACGAAGACACGGTAGGCGGCGAGGTACGCGTCACCCTTCTCGCCGTCGCGTGCATGGACCAGAGGCGCCGGGCTGCGGTCGGGGGCTTGGGGCCGATGATGGGGATCTTGGTCCAAGATGGCCTGCATGCCCATCGGGGTCCGGCCCTTCTCCTGGTTCGTAGCCGCGGTAGATGCGTCGATCTCGCCAACGACGCGACGGTAGTGAGCCTGGCGCTGGTCTTCGGTCATACTGAGCATGCAGGGCAAGGGGGTCAGCTTGACGTCGTAGGTAGTTGAGAACTCGCCTGGCTTGACGTCCTTGCCTGCGGTGCGAGCTCGGTACTCGCCGCTGCGGTCATGCCAGGTGCCGCGCAGGCGGTCACCGTGGGTGAGAGCAGCGACGCAGTTGGGGCCGGGCCAGGAACCTGCACTTGAGACCAGCCCCTCCTTTGCCCCGTGGGACAAAATGTAGCGCATGCGTGCGTGGGCGGCCTCGTCGTCGACGACGGGGATGGCGCGGTATCTGCGGGACCAGACGCGCTCGGGCCAGTCGTGGAGACGCGCGACCTCCTTGGCGATGTTGGCATTGAGAAACTGCATGAAGCGAGCAAGCTGCTGAGCGCTCGTCGGGGAAAGCAGCAGGTGGGCGTGGGTGGAGACCACGACGAAGTCATGGATGAACATGCCGTAGGTGTCCTGGGCTTTGCCAATGACGCCGAGGACGAGGTCGGTGAGCTCGGGCGAGGGTCTGAGCAGCAACCTGCCTTGCAAGGTGCGGGTGGTGATTTCGACAAGAGAGTGCTCGGGGATGAAGCGGAGAGGCCGCGGCATGCAGTACTTCTCGGCAAACAACCTCGCCGAGTTGCCTCGTCCGAAATCCGGACGGGCGCGCCAGACGACGCCCGCGCCTCACGACCTCACGCCATCAGACCACCGCCATCAGACCTCTGGCACCGCATTTCGGGCTATCAGACCTCTGGCACCGCATTTCGGGGCATTTCGGGAATCCTGGCAGCACTTATGACGGGCGGAACTAGGGCGTGCACCCTCCCTTGGCGCAAGTACCGGAGTCCCCGGAAAAACAGGCGCTGTTGAGTGTTACCGGCGCGCTCCCCGTGCAGGTGACCACACTGTTGGTGGCGGAGGATGACGTGACGGTACCTACCACCACGCCCGCAGGGTTCCGGATGGTCATGGTCATGGGCGTGCTGCCGCCATCATTGGCAACTGTTGTCACCGTGGTCAACTGCTCCCGAGAGTAACAGATCCCATGGCTATTCTTGACCGTCAGGGTGAGCAGCCCCGTTGTGGCGTCCGGGACGGAGTGAATCTTGACCCCGTTTGCATAGCAGACGTTGGTGTCCCAAGTGCTCACATCCTGTTGGATCACGCAGGTGCCTGATGGCGCGCACATGGCGAGCAGGTCCGCATAGCAGGCCGGCATGTTGCAGCCGTCGGGAAGGCCGCCGCCTCCGCCACTCGTTCCTGTGTCCGCGCCCCCTGCCGTGGAGAAGCCGCTGCCGGCATCGGCGGAGGGGCTAGCCGCGACACCCTGGGGAGCCTGGCCGTTGTATCCGTCGGACCAGGTTCCGCCGCCGCGTGCGCAATTGCTCACGGATTCGGCGGCCGTGTGGGTTGGTGGGTACCACACGTCGACAGCCGTGAGACCATCCAGGACGCCAACGCCGCCCGTGGGGTTGGTGCAGGTTCCCCAGGCAGGCTGGCCCGAGGCGCTCTGGAGGGGGCAAGGCTTGCTGTAGTCGCCGCAGCCGCCGTCGGCGAACTGCTGCGCCTCTGCAGCCGTAAGCGGGCGACCGTAGTAGTTGAAGCATTCTCCGCAGCAGTCCATGGTGGAACTGCAGCTGCCGGCGAACACGCCCAAAGACCCGGTGCCGCCTGCTTGGCTACCTGGCTGGGAGGTGTTGCCGCTTCCGCACGCCACAGAGAAGACGAGCAGGAGCAGGGGACCCCATGAGAAGAGTCGCTCCCAGAGCGTGATCGTAGGCAGCCTTGGCTTCATCAGAAATTCCTTTCGCACAACGACGCGGGGGGCAACCTATTGGGTCCTCGCTGGAATAGCAACGGGCGAGTGGTCGACCAGGACGAGGCCGGGTATGGGGCCCAAGTACCGAAGTGCGGTGCACCCGAAGTACGGTGCCCGAAGTACCCCCCGAAGTACGGTGCCAGAGGTTTGAAGGAAGTTTGACGAAGTACGGTGCGAAGTACGCGAAGTACGGTGCCAGAGGTTTGAAGGAAGTTTGACGAGGAATTCCCGAAATTGTCGTATGGGAGCTTGAAACTGGCCCGAATTTCGGTGCCCCGTCTCTATCACCCACACCTACACTGCTCCCCGCTACTCCGAATCCAAGGCCGCCTATCTGTCCTTGTCGCGCATGCCCGTTCCAGGTAAGACTCTTCTCTTGCCATGAGCAACACCATCCTTGCAGGGCTCTCGCTCATCGATTCGACGGGTTTGGCGATCCTGGCCACCACCCTCGGAACACTCGTTCTGGCCATCGCCGCGAACCTTTGGCTGCGCGCGCGCTACCGCACCTTGGAGCACGAGCTGCATGGCCCGGGCGCCTCGGATAAGGAGTTCGTTCATCCCGTCCTGCGCAACATCGTACGCGACGCGAGCGAGGCGGCTGCGCGATCGGGCGACACCAACAACCAGGCCATCATCGAAGAGCGCTTTCAAGCTGACCTTCGTTTCACGCTGCTGGCCGAACGCTTCGTTCGTTCGGCGACTGGGCTGGTTATCATCTTGGGCTTGCTCGGTACGTTCTACGGCTTGACCTTGTCCATCGGTAGAATCGTTCAGCTGGTGGCGTCCGACAGCTCGGCGGTTGCCGACATCGCACAAGGGGTCAGCCAAGGCCTCAGCCGCGCACTCTCGGGCATGGCCGTCGCCTTTTCCAACTCGCTGTTCGGTGTGCTTTCCGCGGTCGTTCTGACCATCATCGGCGTGCTGTCGAGCATCCCCGATCGCCGAACCGAGGTCATGGTGCAGATCGAGACCTACCTTGACCGAGTTCTCCCGCGAGCATCCATGACGGGCTCTGCGGTCGCTGGCGGTCCTGCCATTCCGGGCAACTTCGGCGAAGCCGTCGCCCGCCTGGACGGTGCGGTCTCGCGCTTCGAGTTCGCGCTGCAGGGGTTCTCCACCACAACCCGCGATTTCCGCGAGTTCAACGCCCATCTGAAGGACAATGTGCAGCGGCTGAGCCTCGCCTTCGCCGACCTTTCGGAAACGCTCAAGGCGCACACCACCGCCCTACGACCGGGTTCCAGGGTCTAGCCCATGGCCGTGCGGAATCGCAGACATCTGCTCTCGGATCACGAAGGCATACGCGAGATCTGGCCTGCCTTCACCGACGTCATGTCGACCATGNNCATGGCGCTCATCATGTTCGTGCTCGTGCTTCTGGCCTATGTCCGCAATCTCATCAGCGAAAAGCGCTTGGATGCCTATCGCCAGCAGATTGCCCTGTCCGAGCGCCAGCTGCGCCTGGTGCAGGCCGACGTGCTCGCAGGCAAGACCCAACTCGCCGCTTCGCAGGCAAGACTGACCGAACAGCAAGCGTTGGTCGCAGACAGCAATCGTCAACTCGGCAATTTGCGCTCGCAGTTGCAGAGCATTGCCGTGCTCCGGGTTTCGGTGCTCAATAAGCTCAAGACCGCCATCGAGGCCGAGCTCGGCGCATCGGGCACCGGCAACCCCCGGGTTGCCACCATTGGCGACAACGGTGACATTGCGGTCAACGAAAGCCTGGTGTTCGAGTACAACTCGTATGCCGTCAAGAAGCAGGCCAAGCCGGTGCTCGATTCGCTGGCCAAGGCGCTCGGCAATCTGCTCGCGGACGACGACGTGCGCGCCAACATCGACACCATCGTGATTCAGGGCCACACCGACGAACGTGGCTCGGCATCGTTCAACTGGGAACTGTCGGCCAAACGCGCCACCGCGGTCCTTGAGTACCTGTTCCAGAGCAACAAGGCGCTCGCCGATAGCTATGGCAATTACTTCGCCGCCAGCGCCTACTCAAAATTTCGCCCGGTCAATTCCGAGAAGACCGAGTCGGCCTATCAGCAGAACCGTCGTATCGAAATCTCAGTCGTCCCCAAAGACGCGAACGTGCGCAGGGTGATCGACGAATACGTGCAGGGAACGGCCCCACCCGCGACGCCTCCCGCCGCGCCGACCCGATAGCCCTTCACGCCTTGGCCGCGCGTGCAGCGTCGATGGACGGAAAAAGCTCGAGGCGATCCCATCCGAAGCTGGCTTCGAACTTGCGCAGGACCAGAATCATGGCCGGGGTGACCGCAAATTTCACGGTCAACCCAAAGGGCGCTGCAACGGTCTTCAACCGGCGCAAGGTCTCGGCCATGTCCATGGGCGACAGCGATTCGACCATCGACATGTCGACGACCGCGCGGTCGAAACAAGCGTCAATCAGCGAGCGTACCCCCTGCTCGAGGCGGCCCTTCAGGGTGGCCACGAAATCCTTGTAGTGTTCCTTGCGACGGCACCTTGACGATGCCCGGACGACATCATCGGCCACCACCACCAGGTCTTCCCACGAACTGCAATAGCGGTCGACCAGGCGATACACGCCGGCCGGCTTGAGGGGCTTCAGCATTACCTCGTCGAAATCGAGCCCGCCCAACGCCTTGAGTGCAACCTGCGGATCTTGCCCCCGAACCACCGTCGCAACCCCAACCACGAATCCTTCCGGCAACAGAAGATGGAGCTGGGCGATGGTCCCGATCAGATTGGTGATCGACGTGTCCGCGCTGAACAGAACCAAGTCGAACTTGTGATTGTGTGCCTGGGACAGGCCTTGATTGGCCGACTCACAGCTTGCGAAGTGCAGCGACGGAGAAAGCAACGCATGCAAGGCCTCGGCTTCGCCGGCTCGCCCGTCGATCAGCAGTACGCCGCCGTTCGCAGTCGTTTCGACCTTGGCAGCAGGCACAGGTGTCGCCGAGGCCGCCGGTGTGCCACCGTTCAGAATAACGCCGACCTGCTTGGCAAGAGCCTCAATCGGCTGCGCCTTGTCGACACACGCTCCCGCCGTCAGCTTCAGCACACCCTCCAAGGCCGGGTTGTTCGCCGCTGCCGTCCACACCAAGATCGGGGTCTTGACCCCCAGCCCGCGCACCTTTTGCAGCATGGCTGGACAGTCGAGCTTGTCGAGACAGCAGTCGGTCACGATCAGATCGTAGGGCATAGCCATCAGCTGCTCGAAGGCGTCTGCTCCGTTTGCGACCCAATCGCTCTCGTATCCCACGTGCCCCAGCGCTCGCTGAGCCCGCTCACGGTCGGCCTCTGTACCGCCTACGACCAAAACGCGATGAGCCATTTTCGCTCTCCCAAGGGCAAACATCGGCGGTTGTTCCAGAATCTTGAGTCAAGGCCATTGCCGCCCAGAGGGGACCACCCGTTCTCGCCCAAGGTTGGCTCAAGCCAAGGAATTTTTGGCCGATTGCTCTAGACGAGGCGACTATCTCGCCATGCAAAAGGTCGAAGTTCTCGATGACCAAGCTGCCGCACGACTGCTGGCCGAGAACCGACGTCGTGCGCTGGCCGTCACTGCCACGGTAAGTCTGGCGGCGGGCGTGGGCTTCCTCATCATCGGAATCGCCTGGACCACGACCAAACAGATGAGCATGGGGGTACTCACCCTGCCACTCTTCGTGTACGTCGCCCTGGCGAGCACAGCCTTCACCTGTGCCCAAAGCGCCGTCGTGCGCCGGCTTTCCTGGGCGATGCCGTTCCTCGACATCGCGCTTGCCTTCATCGTCTTGCGCGGCGCCCTGCTCTTCGACGCGCCCTTCGCTGCTTCCTGGGCGGTGGTCAGTTTGGCGGTGTACACCCTCATCGTTGCGCTGGCTGGGCTTTCCCTGCCGCCGTGGCTGGCCGGGGCCGTAACCGGGCTGGCCATCGTGGTCGAGGCTGTTCTCCTGCGTCTGGCGGGTGACAGCGTGTGGCCGATGCTGGTCTCGGCCTTGGCTCTCGCCTTCGTCGCCGCAGCGACCAGCGCGGTTCGGCGCAAGACGGCCCAGGGGCTGCGGCAGTCCTACGAGACGTCCGCTGCGCTCGACACGCTCGCAAGAATTCGCGGTAAAAACCGCCAGCTGGAGCAGCTTCAGCGCGAGAAGGACTCCTTGCTCGAGCTGATCGTGCACGACATGCGCAGTCCAGTGGGTGCGGCACTGCTTTCACTCGAATACATCGCGCTCGAGCTGAAGAAACACCCCAGCCAGGCAGCCTTGCTGGAGGCCGCCGACGATGGCCTTAGCACGCTTGGCAGCTTGAGCGGCATGATCTCGCAGATCCTCGACACCAGCAAACTCGAAAGCGGCCGCCTCACGCTTCGCCTAGACATTGTGCCCCTAAGACCCATCATCGAAAGCAGCGTGCGCGATGCCACGCCACGCGCTCGCGGGCGCAACGTCACGATCGACTTCGACGCCCGGCAAGACGTCAAAGCCGCGGTCGATCTTCGCCTCTTGCCGCGCGCCCTCGACGTGCTGCTGACCTACAGCCTACGCCACACGCCTGAAGGCGGTCGTATGCTCTTGTCCGCCACCGCAACCGCGACTGAGACTCGGATCTCGGTGCACGCAACTGCCCCTACGATTCCGCCGGCAGAACGCGAGCATGCCTTCGACAAGTTTCCGATTGTCCAAGCCGATGCGCGTCGGATGTCCTCATGGGGGATGGGCCTGTACTTCTGCAAACTGTTTGCTTCCTCTCATCAAGGAACCATTGCACTGGAAGACATCGACGGCTGGCCGACCTCCTTCGTGATAAGGCTGCCATCGCCGGTGTAGCCCAGTGGTCCCAAACCGAGCAAGTAGCAGATTGATTCAAGCGGGAGGCTAGATCTCCCGAGCTGTATCCGCTAAGAATCGATCCAAGCGTGTCACTCCCAGAAGTACCCCTCAGGAAAACCGTTGTCGTGCAATCGGTGGAAGGCGATCGTGGCTTCCGTCGGCGCATCATGGAGATGGGGCTGGTCCCCGGCACTTCGGTGCGCGTGGTCGCGACCGCGCCACTCGGCGACCCCATCACCATCGAGCTACGAGCCAGCCGCATGTCGCTACGCCGCGCGGAAGCGTCGCATGTGCACGTGCGGGTATGAACGCTGACCTTCCGGTGGCGCGGAAGCTGGTTGCCATCGCCGGCAATCCCAACACCGGCAAGACCACGCTCTTCAATGTCCTGACCGGCAGCCGGGCGCGGGTGGGCAACTATCCGGGCGTCACCGTCGACCGGCGCATCGGCGACGCCAGCTTGCACGTGGCCGGCGACGTCGACGTGCTCGACATTCCGGGCACCTACTCGCTGGTCGCGCGCACCGCCGAGGAACAAATTGCGATCGATGCCATGCTGGGCCTCGACGGGCAGCCGCGCCCGGACGCCGTGGTGGTCTGCATCGCCGCTGCGCAAGCCGTGCGCGGCCTGTACCTTGTGCTCCAGGCCATGGAATTCGGTCTGCCCGTGGTGGTCGCGATGACCATGATGGACGAGGCAGGAAACGCGGCCCCGGATTCCACCGAGCTGGCCGAGCGCCTCGGGTGCGAGGTTATTCCGGTGGTGGCTTCCCAAGGCCGCGGCGTGGAGGCGATCCGCGCGGCCCTGGACCGAAGGCTTGCGTCCGCGGACGCTTCGCCCTGCTGGCGATGGCAACCATCGCCGTGGCTGCGCGAGCGGCTTGCCGCGGTCTCTCCCGCCTTGCCATCGGATTGGCCGGCGACGAGTGCGATGGCGCTTTGGGCGCTGATGAGCGTGGAGGATGGCGACGAGCTGCGAGGAATTCCGCCCGACCTGCGCAAGGCCGCGCAGCTTCTGCCCGACGAGCGCAAGCGGGTGGATAGTGAAGCGATTTCGGCGCGCTACCTGTGGCTCGACGGCGCAGTCGCCCCGCTCGTGCTGCATGCACCCAACCGCAAGCGCTCCGAGAAGGTGGACCGCATCCTCATCCATCCGACCTTCGGCTTTCTCATCTTCGTCGTCATGATGATGGGCCTTTTCGAGGCACTCTTCGTCGGCGCCGATCCGATGATTCGCGGAATCGACCAGGGCTTCGCGGCGCTGTGCGGCTGGCTGAAGCGCGTGCTGCCCGACGGCATCTTCGCGCACTTCTTGACCGACGGTCTACTCGGCGGTTTCGGTGCGGTGCTGGCCTTTGTGCCGCAGATCTTGTTGCTGTTTGCCTTTCTCGGCGTGCTGGAGGATTCGGGGTACCTGGCACGCGTCGCCTACATCATGGACCGACCGATGCGCGCGATGAACATGCACGGCCGGGCTTTCATACCGCTTCTGTCTGGTTTTGCTTGCGCGGTCCCCGCCATCATGGCGACCCGGACCATGGAACGCAGGCGCGACCGGCTGCTGGCCATGTTGGTCATTCCACTGGTGACCTGCTCGGCGCGCTTGCCGGTCTACACCTTGATTGTGGTGTCGCTGTTTCCGGCCAGCACCATCTTCGGCTTTCTGCCCACGCGCGGACTGCTGATGGTTTCGATGTACGCTTTCGGCATGCTGTCGGCGCTGGGCGCGGCTTGGGTGCTTTCGCATCTTTTACCGCCGCTACGCGCGCGGCGGTTGCCGTTCGTCGTCGAGCTGCCGCCCTACCGTCGCCCGCACGTCCGCAACGTCCTGCTGATGGTCAAGGACCGAGCCCTACGTTTTCTGCAAGACGCCGGGCCTCTGATCGTCTTGTGCTCGGTCGTGCTGTGGGCCTTGCTCGATTTCCCGCGGGCGCCCCAGCATCCTTCTCGCCATTGGGACCAAGCCATCGTCGCAGCGACGCCATCCGAACGCCCCCAACTGGAAGCCGAAAGGGAATCCGAGCGTCTGCAACAAAGCTTCGCCGGCAAGCTAGGCCGGACGCTGGAGCCGGCCATTGCGCCGCTCGGCTTCGATTGGAAGATCGGCATCGGGCTCATCGGATCCTTCGCCGCTCGTGAGGTCTTCGTTGCCACCATGGCCGTCGTCTACGGTCTCGGTCCCGACCGTGCCGGCGAACACGCCACCCTTCGGGAAAAGCTGCGGAAGGAAAAACGGCCTGACGGCACCCCTCTCTACACGCCGCTGGTCGGACTGTCGCTGCTCCTCTTCTTCGCCCTCGCCTGTCAGTGCAGCGGCACCCTGGCGGCCGTTCGCCGCGAAACCGGCGGTCTGCGCTGGCCTGCATTTCTGTTCGGCTACACCGCAACCATGGCCTGGCTGGTCAGCTTTGGGGTGTACCAAATCGGTCGCGCCCTGGTAGGATAGCCGGGCTGTCGAAACCGGTAGCCGGCGGCCGGATCCGGTTCCGGCCACGGATCCGGATTCGGTTCCGGCTGACTGCCTTGGCGGGGGCGGAGCCCGGCGCGTTGACGCGGCCTTCGGCGCGTTTGAGCTGTTCGACCTCGTCAGCGCACTGCCCCGGTGACACCCCTTCATGTTGCAGCAAGTCCGAGCCACCGAGTGCGACACGGCGATCCCGTGCGAATACGGTCTTCCCGACCGGGCCGCTTCTGCTTGCCCGCGGCGTGGGACATCCAATGCCCGTTTGGGTACAATCAAGCTTGTGGCTGAGCGCTCGACCGTTCCACGCAGCAACGACACCCCGTCACCTGCTGCAAGATCGCAGACCGACGATGTTGTCCACCCAGCGGGCCGCGCGGTCCATGACGTCGATGACGCGGCGCTGGCGCGAGCCGGCATGCTCGGGCAGGAGTGGGCGCATCGTCAGATTTGGTATCGGTTTGCGCCCATGGTCTACGCGCTCTTCCGTCGAAGCTTGGGCGGGCGCCACGATCCCGAGGATCTGTTGCAGGAGGTCTTCCTGCGCGTCTTCGGACGGCTGGGGACGCTGGAGAATCCGTCTGCTCTGCGCAGCTTTGTCTATTCGTTTGCGGTCCGCGTGATGAGCGAGGAACTGCGGCGACGGCGCGTACGTTCGCGACTGGCCGCACTGTTCGTCACGCCGGCCGCAGAGCGATGGACGCCGCACGTTGACTTCGAATCGCGCGAGTTGCTCGGCCGCATCCAAGCCATCCTTGACCAGATGAACGATCGCGTCCGCGCCGTGTTCGTGTTGCGACGATTCGACGGTGTCGCGTTGACCGAGATTGCCTCGGAGCTCGGTCTTTCACTCGCGACCGTGAAGCGGGATCTCGACAAGGCCAATCAGTTCATTTCGCGGGCCATCAATCGCGACGGTCGACTGCGCGCCGCGCTGACTGTCGGTTCCACGAAAAACCACGTGGAGGGCAAGCCATGAGCCGGCCAGGCGACGGGTCGCGGGAAGGCATGGAATACCTGTCAGGGTCTCCAGATCAACATCTTCTGGAGGCCTTCGTGGACCGGGCCCAGCGTGACCTCGGCATCATGGACGACGAACAGCTCGACGCCGGCTGGGAGCGCCTACAAAATTCGATTGCAACGCCTGCGCAACACGCACAACCTGCACAACCTGCACAA
>PMLH01000420.1:8910-22213 GCA_003159055.1 Myxococcales bacterium | reverse complement strand
GAACAAGACCATCGTCGGTCTGTGTGGTGCCGAGATCCACGGTCACGTGGAGATCAGCGGTTCGACCAACGTCATCATCCGCAACGTCAAGATCACCGGCTATGCGGTGGGCGATTGCTCGCTCGACCCAAGCTACGATTCATCGACCGGATGCTCGTCGGGCCAAGATGCCATCTCGGTGCAAAAGAATGCCCACCACATCTGGTTCGATCACTGTGACATCTCGGACGGCACCGACGGCAATCTGGACATCACCAACGGCGCCAACTACGTCACCGTNNTCGTGGACCAAGTTCCACTACACCCCACGCACCGACAACACGGGCAGCGATTCGACCGGGGCCAACGGGCACCGCTTCAGCAACCTCGTGGGCGGAACCGATAAGCCCAGCTCGTACGACGACGCCAACAGCCTGAACGTCACCTGGCACCACAACTGGTGGGCCGACAACGTGGTGGAACGGCAGCCACGGGTACGTTTTGGCAAGAATCACGTCTTCAACAACCTATACACAGCAGCGGGCGACAACTACTGCGTGCGAGCCGGCATCCAGGCACAGCTTCTCATCGAAGCCAATCTGTTCTCGGGCGTGAAGAGCCCACACGAATTCAACAGCACGAGCGATCAAGGCACGGCATCGATCACCGCCAACGGCAACGCCTATACGAACTCGACGGGTACGGAAGCAACCGGAGGCGGAGGAACCCCATTCACGAAGCCGCCCTATGCCTACACCTTGGACGCTACAAGTGGCTTGCTGGCTGCCATTCAGAGCGGTGCGGGGCCCCAATAGTTGAGCTTTTGGGCGGCCAGAGAGGGACTGCCAATCGGAGGCTACCTAGAAGGGTTCCCGCACGGGACGCAAGCGAAGTTGGCCAAGTCTCTAGTAGAATCCCCCACCGAGTGATCATCCCCGGAGCGTTCGTTCTTCTTGGCCTGCTAGCAACGGATACCGCAGGTGGCGCCACGGTGGAAGGCCGTGGGGCAGAGCCGTTGCTCGTGGTGGCTGTGCCCCCTCGTGCCACGGAGGCCATGCTGGAAGCGTTGAGTCGCTTGCGCGGTGAGGCGGCCTCGGTCGGATTCGAGGTTCGTATCGTCGACGCCAACACCGAGGCTCTATCGCTTCTGTCATTGGAAGGTCGTTCGCCCAGCTTGCAGCCAGCTGCGGTGGTCACCTTGACCGGCATGGCGGAAGGGGGCGATCCGCATTCGCTCGATGTCTCGTTCCTGGATCGAGGCACCGGGAAGATCTCCGTAGCGCATCTGCTTGCCGATGACCCAAGCGCTGCCGATCGGAGCGACGTGGTCATGGCGGTGCGGGCAGTCGACTTCATCCGCGCTCGCATGCTCGACACGCTGACCAGCAAGCAACCTGACGTGGCGCCAAGCAAGCCGCCGACCCTGCCTCCCGGTCGGCGAGTGTACCTCGCCGCCGGACTCGGCGTGCTCGGCAACGGGTCGGGCTTCTCACCCGCGTGGACGCCACAGCTCGAGGCTGGTTATCAAAAAGGGACATGGCTGCGGGTCGGTGTGTTTGCTCTCGGGCTTGGGACTCGGCCTGCTCTCGACGACAGCAAGGCAAGAGCATCAGTTCGCATCGAGCAGACCTTCGTGGGCCTGAGCGCCACGGTGCTTGGCCACGCATGGCACAACCTCCAGCCCGCGCTCGACCTCGGTGGGGGCGAGTACTGGGTCACCGTTACTGGCAGCGCAGAACAACCAGGGATCGCGCGCACCACGACGCTGTTGAGCCTGGGGGCGCTCGCCTCGGCGGGAGTCGTGCTCAAGATTCTGCCTTTTCTCGCCATCGAAGCAAACGCTGGAACTCTATGGCTAAGGAGCCGGCCAGAGATCGATAGCACCCTAGGCAACCACCTCGCCAGCCTCGGGCGTCCGACCTGGCTTGCGAGGCTTCAGGCCACCGCCAGCTTCTGACTACAGGGAAAACACCAGGATATCGTCGACCGAAGCGATGATGCCGCGTTCGACCTGAATGCCGAGAGCAGTCTGATCAGTCAAGCAGCCGCCATTTGAGACGGTACTTCCCGCCGTGGACGTCAGGGACATGACGCAATCGTCGACGTAGCTCGCGGTCTGCGTGTCGTCGAGATAGGCGGCGAGGGTCACCTTGCTGGTTCCACGGATCACGAGCGCGATGGTCTGCCATTGGCTCGCCGCCACAGGGCTTGTCAGGGTTCCTTCGGCAAGCGAGCAGATGGTGTAGCCCTCTGTCTGGTCGAGCACCTTCTTGAAGATGCTCACCTTGGTGATGAGGCCGTCGGTGTTGATGGTGGCGCCCACCGCGTAGAAGATGTTCTCGGTGCTTGAGGCTTGTCGGAGGTCGAGGCGCACGGCTCTGCTTGCGGAAGGCAGTTGTTCGATGCGGAATTTCATTGAAGCGGATAGGTCGACCTCGGTGAACAGCGCACCGTCGAGATTCGTCTTGAGCCGCGTGAATTCGCTGTTGGTCGAATCCAGCGTGACAAACTTGTTGGCGCCGTCGTTGGCTTCCTTCACCGGACCGTCACCCGCCCCCGAGAGCTGCCAGTTGTCATAGCCGGTATCGAAGTTGTCGCTGAACGCGAGCGGTGCGAGGGCGACGGCGGTTTGGGAGGAGCAGCCCGTCAGGGATGACACCAGCGCGCCCAGGCAAACGATGAGAGTGTACTTGGCCAACATAGAGCTTTCAGCCAAGCATAGGCGATCTGCACAGCGCTGCGGTCGCCGAAGACACGCTGAGCTTCCTGTACGGAACTGCGTCACCACGAAAATCGGCTGTCTAGCGAGGCGAATCGGTTCACGAACGTGAGCGCCGAGGCCCCGCGATCAGAGTGTGTGTCGCTTGAGCACGGGCCAAGCGACGCTGGCGTCGCCGGGATCCTCATGGCCGCCTGGCTTCGTACACAGGGTCACCTCGACGGCGTCCTGGCAGCCGGCGTAGCTGGAACATCCGTGGTTGTCTTCTTGCGACGCAGAGCCGGCACATCGATCGAGTTGGGCCCACTGCTCGAAAGTCGCGACCGCGCCTAAGAACGTGATCTTCATCGTGGGCACGAGCGAGGATGCGCCCCCCGCGTAGGGCACTCGAGATTCTCCATCGCCACGGAAGGAAATCACGGTGATTGCACGCGACGGATTGCAGTCGCCCACATTCTCTTTCAGGAGGTCGAACGCGGCAGGCGCTACCGCAGCAAAAACGTCCGCCGCGTGGCAGGCCAGCGAGTAGGCCATTCCACCGCCTGTCAAAACCCCGACCGCATAGATGCGCTGGGGATCGATGCATGCGGTCTTTTCGACGTTGGTCACCAGGGCCCGGGCAAACGCCACATCGTCGACATTGGCAACGCAGCACGGTCCCACGTTCCAGGCGGTTCCGGCAGGCCCCTTCGCCCCGTCCGGAAATGCCATGACAACACCGTCGGGATCGGTGATTGCAGGGTATGGCGAGCTCGCCAGCTCGCTGGCGCCTGAGCCTCCGATGCCGTGAAAGTCCAGAATCAGCGGCGATGGCGTCTGGCCGTCGTAGGTCGGGGGAATGTGTAGAACATAGCTGCGACTTGAGGAGCCCACTGGCACAGTCACGGTCGAGTCACCCACTGCCAGCAGGGGCGATGGACAGGCAAGCGAATCCACGCGTTGGTCGTCCGATCCAGCATCCACAGAGGGCTCTTCCGTGATGGCAACCACGTTGGTGCGTAGGCAGCCGCTGCTGCCCATGACAAGCATGTCCAGCACAGTCACCCACAAGAGGATCCTCATAGCCAGACTCCAATGGCAAGGCTCAAGAGAAGATTGGGCCGTCCAGATGAAGCGACAGCGTCATCCATGAAGTGAATGGACACGTACGGCTCGGCCACCTGCGCGTGAGCTGCCAGGCTCAAGTAGTAGCGACCAGGAAGGCCCAGCTCAGCCCCAACACTTCCATCGAGCAGCGCCGACCATCTGCCGCTCGCGTGGCCGGTCTTGGGCGAGTCAGCATGACCTTCGATCGAGGTGTGGAGAAGACCAGCCGACAAGGCCGCGAAGGGACACAGCCATGAATCGTGTCGCAGGCGATAGCTCATGCCGATGACACCATACTGCTGCGCGACCGATGCGCTGCCTGCCGTGGATGAGAAAGTAGAGCGCGTGCCCAGACCGGCCACCGCCGCGTGCAACACCAACCAGGCGCGAACCGCCCAATCGAAGCGTGCGGTCGGCAAGATTGCCGGGCCCAGGCCGTCCAAGCTCATCCACCCAGCGGCGCCGAGCTGGATGCCCAAAGGCTGGCCGTGACTCGCCGGCTTGCCCGCGCTGTCGACGGTTGCAACGGGCAGGTCGACCGCCGCTGGCTTGCCGTCTGGTTCGCTAGGCCGCCGTCGCGCCGCCAAGTCCATTTCCAGGAATTTGGATCGGAGCACCTCAATGGAGCGAATCGAGAGCCGCTCGGAGTCGTTCTCGGCGTCGGGCTCCAGGGCGACGCGCGACAGCTCGATTCGTCCGGGCTTCCTGTCGATGACCCACACTTCCACCGCAGGCGACGCCGCGTCGCCGATGATATCGACGACCGCATCGACGCCGCGATTGGCCGCCAACTCCTCCAGCCACGCGCGCAGTTTGGCGGTGCCCCGGACAAGACCGGCTGGACGGCTGGCAATCTCGACCTCCAGGCCCACCGACAACAGCTCCCCGTGGATGCGAACCAGCGTTTCGTTCAAGTCAGAAGAAAGCCGGAGCGGCCGCACGATGGCCACGCCGGCCGCGCGCGCGGACGCGGCCCCAAAGAGCAAGAACGAAAAGAGAATGGTGAGCCGCAAGAGCCGCACGGTAGGCCATCTAACGCACACCACGCAAGGCCCGCGCCGAACCGACATAACTTCCCCTCGGAAAACGCCGCAGATACTCCTCGGCGATGGCTCGGGCCTGCTCCAGGCTGCCACTCTGGCTGGTGAGGGTCATCTTTCGCCCCAGAGCTTCCGCCGCGAACGGGCCAGCCGGCGCCCGAGCCAAATACTCGTCGTACCATGCGATGGCCTGCATCGTGCCGCGTTGCTGGGCTTCCTCCACGCGACCGAGCATGAAGGCAGCATCGAGCGCGCGTGGCGAGCTCGGAAATCGGCGACGCTCTGCAAGAAGTGCTGCCCGCGCCAAATCTCCGCGGCGTCGATAGCGAGCCGCATGGGCGAGGGCATAGAGATCCTCACTGGACGCTTCGTTCAACGCTGACTCGACGCCGGTGCGTTCGACGTCGTCGAGGATACGATCCCAGTGACCGCTGGCCAAGGCACTGGCCCATCGGGGCTCTGTCATACGCTTGCCAGCGACGGATGATGCGGAAGCCTCTGGAGAACGGGGTCCGACGGATCTCTCCTTCGCGGCGGTTGGTGTCAGGGCCGGCGAGCTGACTGGGTTGGCACTGGAAGAAGCGACGGTATCGCCGACAGCCTCGTCGGACGTGTCTTCGGATATCACGGTCTCCGAATTCGGCAGGCTCACGACCAATCGCTGGCCAGCCCGAAGCACAACGTCCCCGCCCGAGACCGGCCCACTCACAACGACGTGGCCATGTCGCAACCTCAACTCGAAGCGTTCCTTCGATGAATCCCACGACACCGTGAATACGGTTCCTTTGACCGCTACCACAAAGGGGCCAACCTCCACAAACCAATGCCGGTCTACGCCCGGTGTGACCTGAAACGACGCGGTTCCCTGTTCGATGGCAACGCGCGCGCCATCCTTGTCGACCGAGCGAAGCCGCCCACGCGTGCCCGGCTGCAGTACGAACTTGCTTCCTTCGCTGAACAGCAACCGGATGCCTGCGTGGCTGGATTCGCGTAGGTACCCGCCTTCGAGGACAGTACCACCCTCGATCTGGTAGAGCGGCGCCAACGGGGCCGAAGTGGAGCGACGGTTCCAGGCATCCGAAACGAGCTGCAGGCTCGCCCCAAGGCACACTATCGCGGCTGCGCCGATCAGTGACCAACGGACGGTTCCTCGTCCTTTCGGCCTCCCGCCAGCAATACGTGCGGAAAGCGCGCGCAGCCCGCCCTCGATCTCCTCGGCCGAGCGCTCGTCCACGCCGTCACGCACGACCTCGGCGAAAGCAGCGAGCGCCCGATCGTCTTCCGATTCGCCCAGGTCCGTTGTCATCGCCCCCACCCGTTCTTGGTCAGAAGTCCGGCCAACCCAGGGTCGGCCTCGATCCAACGCGACAACCGACTCGAAGCATGCGACATCGATCGCTTGACCGTGGATGTCGAGATGTCCATGGTCGAGGCTATCTCCTCCACCGTCCTCGATTCCATGCGTCTCAGGACGAACACCAGGCGATCGCGGGGCGCCAGACGGTCCAGCAGTGCATGGCACCTCCGCAGAAGGTCACGTGACTCCACATCCGACGTTCCGGAACCCAGGTCGACCAACGCATCAGGCCGGTGAAAAGAAAGCCAGCCGCGCAACTTCCTGCGGCGCAGATGGGACTTGAGCTCGCGAACCGCGAAAGAATACACGAAGCTGCGCAGGCTGTCCGGCTCGCGCAAGGTCTTCGCCTTCAAGAATACGTGATAGAAGACCTCTTGGCCGATGTCGTCTGCCTCGGATGTCGAACCCAAGGCGCGCTCTGCCATTTTGAGCACCATGGGCGCAAACCGGCGCCAAGTCTCGGTGACCGCCCACGCGTCACCCGCGGAAAGGCCACGCGCAAGGTCCCCATCGCTCGCGTTGCGGCGTTCGCTGGGCGGCACGAGAGACAACGGAACGAGTGAGCGACGGGTGGGCATAGCGTGACGTGGATCCGAGACTGCATAGCAGTGGCAGCGATGGCGAAGGTTTGGTTCATCTTTGCGGGGGAACCGATGACCTGAGTGCACGGCGCCCAGCGACAGGCACGGAGGAAGCGGGCGCTCGAAGGCTGTGCGTCAGCGTTGACAGCATAATGCGTCTAATGTCGATGGCCCCGAGCTGTCAGCCTTCGAAGACGATCTCCATCACGCAACTGCGGTCGTGGCAGTGAAATTCCAGGCGTAGGCGGCGGCCTTCGTCGTCGACCAGGAACCACGGCTCGGCGGGGGAGTCGGCGCCGCGCTTGGTTGCGCGTGGGCAGAGGCCCCGCTCGTATTTGAGGCAATAGCGGGTGGTCATCACGGGGCGGCCTGTAAGGTTGAGGCCGCTCTCGGCAGCGGGCTCGATATCGGCGACGCCGTGCCGACGGTAAAACGCCGCCGCTTTCTGGTTGAGGACGTTGCCACGGAAGGAAACTTGCGACGTCGGAAAGCGCGCGTCGGTGGAGGAATCCGGGCGTCTGACGACGGGCCGCGACAGGGCGCGCGCTTTGCGCAACTCCCCCGCAACTGAACGGCGAAGAGAGTTGACCACGCTGCTGGGCAGGTGAAGGGGCTTCTCCCATGCCAGCGAAATCGTGTTCGCCACGAATTCGGTTTCGCCGAGCTTGGCGAGCTGCTGGGCGACGGCTTCGCACGCCTGCTCGGGCTTGTCAGCGGGAATCTTGTCGCACGCGTTGGAAGCAACTGCACGAACGCCGTCTTCGTCGGTGGCTTCGATCGACAGCCCCTCGGCGGTGTCGGCCAGCTTGACAACGATGTCGATCTTGCGGGTGGGCTGGCTTTTCGCGATTTGTGCCGCGAAGGCGTGGTCATGGTTGCGAAACACCCGCGCGCCAGGAGCGATGCCAACGAGGTTTTGCGGAAATACCGTCTTTCCTTGCACGCGATTGACGACGGACCCTTCAAGCGTGTGATCCTTGCCGTAGAAGGTGATGCCGTCGCCGCTGCGCAACGGGGCGCTGGCGTCGAGCATGAAGGAATCGTGCCCGAGCGATGCGACTTTGCCGATAGGCTCACCGACGTGCTTGGGCGAATCGGGCGAGGCCACTTCGTCGCCGCGACCGTTGAGAAAGTACGTGGTGTAGCCCCGGTTGAAGGTCTTGTCGGGGTTGGGAACGAAGCCCAGGCTCACCTGCCCCGACGACGATTTGTGCATGCCCTGTTCCGCGAGGCATCGGTCGAGCACCTGTCGGTAGTGCCCGACGACGTTCATGACGTAGCCCTTGTTCTTCAGGCGTCCCTCGATCTTGAACGAGCTGACGCCAGCCGCGAGCAGGTCGCCCAGATGCGGGGTCAGGTTGAGGTCGCGCAGAGACAGCAAGTGCCGATTCGAAACCAAGCTTCGGTCGTTGGCGTCGAGCAGGGAATAGCTGCGCCGGCAGGGCTGCGCACACTGGCCGCGGTTGCCGCTGCGGCCACCCATGGCGTAGCTGAGCGTGCATTGGCCGCTCATGCACACGCACAGGGCGCCGTGGATGAAGACCTCCAGCTCAATGCGGGTCGCGGAGCGAATGCCGCGGATCTGATCCAAGTCAAGCTCGCGCGCCAGGATCGCGCGGCCAAATCCGATCCTTTCCAGAAACGCCACGCGTTCGGGGGTGTGGTTGTGCATCTGCGTGCTGGCAATCAGAGGAAGCGGCGGCAGGTCGCATTCCAAGAGCCCGACGTCCTGAATGATGAGCCCATCGACACCGGTGCCGTGCAAGGCGTGGCACAGCTTCACAGCCTCGTCGATTTCGTCGTCGTATAGCACCGTGTTGACGGCGGCGTAGACCTTGGCCCAGTAACGGTGGGCGTGCTCCACCAATCGCTCGACGTCGGTCAAGGAATTGCTGGCGGCCTCGCGCGCCCCGAATCGGCTGGCGCCGATGTAGACCGCATCGGCGCCGCAGTTGATCGCGGCTATTCCGATGTCCAGGTCTTTGGCGGGCGCCAGCAGCTCGACACGCACGGCCTGTTTATTGATGGCAACAAGCGACGACGCAAGCACCAAGCGTAGGCTGCAGTAGCCCAACCGGCCTTGACGCTGCCGCGTGGCAGTGTCAGAAGAACCGATGTGCGCTGGCCGTCTGTTACGTTTGCCGCAATGGGGAAGCCGATGAGGGCTGCCTCTTGTGGTCTGCTTGCGTTGGCGCAGATTTTGGCATTCGCTCACCTGGCGACGGTCGGGCACCAGACCTGCCTTGAGCACGGCGAGGCCATTCATGCGGGTACGCGCCTGTCGATCCCTGCCGAGCAGCGCACCCCGGTTCTAGCTGCCCGTTCTGCGTCGTCCGATTCCGAAGGACACGAGCACGAGCACTGCCTGTCTGCGGCTCACGGGCGCGCGAAACTGGTGCTGCCGCCTCCGGCCGCGATGGGGGTGCTGGTCCTATGCCTGGCCAGCTCGACGTGGGCCGACACTGCCCGCTCGTTTCTTGCGGACGTGGACTTGCTCGCCCTGGCTCCCAAGGGCTCGCCGCCGGTCAGCTAGAAGGGAGAGATCGCAGAGGCGGAAGAGGGCGCAGAGGATGGAGACCTATTCTCCAAATCTGGCCCCCCGAACGCCTCGACATATCCTTGTCTCGGTACCGTTGACGTCGCAGCTCTTCGCAAGCCGAGAAGAGTCGCGCAGCAGGAGACACCATGGTTTCATCCATCCTTTGCGCGAGCTCGCTCTATGCAGCCGTGCTCGCACAAGCGGCGCCGAGCCCGACGGAATCGTCGGGGGCGGACGACCTTTCTCGACAACTTGATGGCGTGATGAGCGCGCCGACCCCGCCGTCGGAAACGCGCAAGACCGCGAGCCCTGCCGGAAGCGGGCTCATGAATCCTGATATCAGTGTCATCTTCGACGGTGTCGCTGGCGTCGCCAACCGTGCGCGGGCCTCGTCTGCCGGCGACGATCCTGACTTGGGCAAGCCCGGCGGCAACCACGCTGGCGGGCTGACGCTGCAAGAGCTGGAGGTCGGACTGCAGTCGACGGTCGATCCCTACTTCACTGCAAATGTGTTCCTGACCATCCCCAACCTTGGCGGCATTGAAGTCGAAGAAGCCTATGCCGTGACGACGAGCCTTCCCGCCGGTTTGCAACTCAAAGTGGGCGTATTCCGATCCGCAGCCGGCCGGCAAAACGAACAGCATTTGCACACGCAGGACTTTTCCCTGCGCCCGCTCCTCAACCAGACCTACCTCGGCAGCGACGGCTTGCGACCGCCAGGCGCGCAGCTTTCCTGGCTTCTCCCGCTGCCGTTCTTCCTTCGCCTCACGGTCGAGGCGCTGAGCGTTCCGGTCGGGGAGAACCCGACGTTTGGCGGCAGCGTGGCGACGTCGCCGACCCTGCTCGGCAGCTTGAAGAGCTTTTCATCGCTTGGCGAATCGTGGTCGCTCTTGCTTGGCGCGACGTTCGCGACCGGGCACGCGCCGCCAGCCGGCTCTGTTTCGGGCGGAAGCCTCGATGGCAACGGTCCGCGTTCTCTGCTCGCGGGCGGCGACCTCTACCTCAAGTACATGCCGCCCAATCGGGCGGCCGGCTACTTTGCCATCGCGCTTCAGTCGGAGTACTTCTTGCGCAGGATCGCGGCCGACGCGGGCACATCTGCGCCGATGGATGCGGGCTTCTACGCCCAGATCGTCGCGCAGCTCGCGCGTCGCTGGCACGCCGGTTTTCGCTTCGACCAGCTCGGTATTCCGTCGAGCGAGCTCGTGCACAAGGGCGACCGCCTGTCCGCCATGGTCATGGCCACCCCGAGCGAGTTCTCGCGCGTGCGTCTGCAGGGCGAGCGCGAGAAAGTCGATTTCGGCGGTCCGGTTTACGAAGCGCTCCTACTGCTCGAATTCTCCATCGGCGCACACGGCGCCCATCCGTTCTAACCCTTTGAGGATGTCATGATCTCTTTTGCGAAATATCTGCTACTCGGCGCTCTGCTGGCGCAAGCGAACCCGGCGCATGCGGAACCCTTGCAGGTTGTCACCTCACTCGAAACCTTCGCCGATCTTGCGCGCGCGGTGGGCGGCGACAAGGTGCAAGTGCAAGCCTTGGCGCGCGGCTATCAGGATCCGCATTTCGTCGAGGCGAAGCCAAATCTCCTGGTGCCGCTGTCGCGCGCCGATCTACTGGTCTACGCGGGCCTCGACCTCGAAATCGGCTGGCTTCCACCGCTCGTCACAGGCTCGCGCAATCCACGCATCCAGCCGGGTGCGAAGGGCAACCTCGATGCGTCGACCGCCATCGACGTGCTCGACCTGCCAGCCGGCAAAGTCGATCGCAGCCAGGGCGACATCCACCCACGCGGGAATCCCCACTATTGGTTGCCACCCGTCAATGCCCTGAAGGTCGCGAAGGAAATCGCCGCTCGCCTCAAAGAGCTGGATCCCGCACATGGCGCCGACTTCGACGCCAACTTGCAGAAGTTCGCTGGCCTTTTGAAAAATAGGGCCGGCGAGTGGAGCCGGCAGGCGGCCTTGGTCAAGGGCGGCAAGGTGGTCGCGTACCACAAGAGCTGGACCTATGTGTCAAACTGGCTCGGCCTGCGCGAAATGGGCTACGTCGAGAACAAGCCAGGCATTTCGCCTGATCCCAAGCACCTGGCCGAGCTGATTTTGCGCATGAAGGCGGAATCTGTCCGCGCGCTGCTGATCGAGTCCTTCTACAACCGCGGCATCGCCGGACAGGTTGCCGATTCTGGCGGGGCCAAGCTGCTTGTTCTCCCGAGCGACGTGGGGGCCACGCCGCAGATTCGCTCCTACGTCGAGCTGGTGGACGCCGTGCTGGCGGCCCTGGTCGCCGCCCTGAAGTAGGTGTGCCATGGAGTTGATTCGTCTGCGCGCAACCAGGATTGGCTACAAGCAGCCCATCCTTCCGCCCATCGATCTCACCATACGGTCCGGCGACCGCATCGCCATCTTGGGCCCGAACGGTGCTGGTAAGAGCACGCTTCTGCGCACGATCATCGGAACCCTGCCGACACTGGGAGGCCACGTGGACCATCCGCTCGGCCGAAAGCCGACCCTGGGCTACGTCCCCCAATCGCACCAGCCCGATCCCGGCTTCCCCCTGACCACACACGAGGTTGTGTTGATGGGGCGCTACCCGATGGTCGGCGTCGCTCGGCGCCCGCGCAAGGAGGATCGGGAAGCCACCCGTATGCAGATCGAGCTTGTCGGCTTGGCCCCGCAAGAGCATTTGCCGTTTCGTCAACTCTCGGGCGGTCAGCGCCAGCGCGCCCTGGTGGCGCGTGCACTGGTCGGGCACCCCGAGCTCTTGGTGCTCGACGAACCGACCAGTGAGCTCGACCCGGCCGCAGAGCATGGCTTGCTCGAATTGGTCGACAAGTTGGCCGCCGAGCACAAGACCTGCGTTCTGTTCGTCACCCACGAAATCAGCGCCGCGGCCGGCTTTGCCGAGCAGGTGGTTCTCATCAATAGTCTCGCCGGTGTGGTCGAGTCCGGTCCTGCCAAAGACCTGCTCACCTCGCAGAAATTGTCGAGTCTGTACGGGCTTCGCATCGAGATTGCGCGCGAGGATCACCGTACCTTGGTGTGGATGGCTGGCGGCAAGGCTGACAAAACCGCGGAACCGTCATGAACGAAATCGGATTTTTTCAGGCCTATTTCCTCTGGCGCGATGCGATGGCTTCGGCCGTGATTGCCGCAGCTTTGTGTGGCTATCTTGGCGTGTTCGTGGTCCTCCGGCGCATGGCCTTCGTCTCGGCGGCGCTGTCGCAAGTGTCGGGCCTTGGTGTCGCACTGTCGTTCTTCATCGGCAGCTTCTTCGGCATCGATCCGCACGGCGACGCCGTACCGTGGATCATTTCGCCGGTTCTTCTCGCTTTGCTCCTCTCGTGTGCGGCGTCGATGTTGCTGGCGCTGCCCGGCCGGATCCAGCGCGCCGCCAATCCCGAGAGCCTGGTCGCGCTGGCGTACTTGGCGGCGTCCGCGAGCGTGGTCCTGGTGCTGGCCAGCCCNNCAGCCCGCGCATCGTGCAGGAGGCCCACGAGGTGGGCGAATTGCTATTCGGCAGTGCGGTGGCGGTGCGCGAGCAGAATCTGGTGGCTCTGGCGGCTACTGTGGTCGTCGTGGCGATCACCCACGGGGTTCTGTTCAAAGACTTCGTCTTCGTGTCTTTTGACGGTGAGACCGCGCGCAGCATCGGCTATCCGGTGGCGCGCTTGGACGCCGTGCTCAACCTGTCGATCGCGGTGACCGTGGCGATGGCAACGCGTGCCCTTGGAACCTTGCCGGTGTTTGCCTTCCTGGTCTTGCCGGCCGGCGCCGCTCTGCTTTGCTCAAGGAGGATGTGGTCTGCCATTCTCGTTGCGGTCGCAATTGCCATTCTATCGGCGGTGTTTGGCTACTATCTTTCGTTTGCCTATCAGTTGCCCACCGGCCCGACCATGGCCGCCTTGTGCGCGGCGGCTTGGATCCCGGCGGCATTGGCCCGGAAGAGCTGACGCATGAAGAGTGCTGGCGAAACCGCCCGAGCCTAGGAGCCTGTCGCGGT